>CAUJGC010000142.1 GCA_963169075.1 Myxococcota bacterium | reverse complement strand
GCCGGTCCCCCCCGTGACGGCAACCCCCCCGGCTGCGTAACGTCCTGCTCCGCTGCGCTACACAGGACGAACGCAGCCGGTCCCCCCCGTGACGGGGGGACACCGACGGGTCGCTGGGCGCTGGGGTGGGTGGGGTCGCTGGCGAGCGAGCGGAGCGAGGGAGGTCGGGTGGCGAGCGAGCGGAGCGAGGGAGGTCGGTGTCCCCCCGTCACGGGGGGGACCGGGGCCGTTCGTCCGACCCGGCTTTGCCGGTCGGACGTTACGGCCCCGGGGGGGTCACCAGTCGTCGGACCACTCGGGGTCTTTGGGCTTGGGCTTGGGCTTGGGCTTGG
Organism: Myxococcota bacterium; assembly: GCA_963169075.1. GTDB lineage: Bacteria > Myxococcota_A > Bradymonadia > Bradymonadales > CAUJGC01. Next base: position 3,800 of record CAUJGC010000142.1, on the reverse strand, counting down.
GTGCGGGCTGGGGTTTCTTCTTTTGGGAGGAGGAGTCGTCGCTCCAGTCGTCGCTCCAGTCGTCGTCCCAGCCTTCGCCGTCGTCGCCGTCCTGGGCGACGGCCTGGCTGAGCGCGGCGAGTGCGGCGTCGGTGGTGGCCTGTACGGCGGCGAAGACGTAGGGGTTGTCGCTGTCGTCCCATTCGGCGTCGTAGTCGACGTCGAAGCCTTTGTTGCGTGAGGGGTCGGGTCGGAAGTCGAGGTCTTCGACGGCCTCGATGGTCCAGCAGTCGGCGGTGAGGCGTGGGTTGGCGAGGTAGTCGTAGGGGATGTAGCAGTAGCCGCGGTCGCCCCAGCGTGTGCCCCAGGAGTTCCTGACGACGAAGTGTCGGTCGTGGTCGGAGTAGCCGACGGCGAGCATGGCGTGGCAGCCGTGGGTCTCGCGTCCGGCCTCGGAGCGTTTGTCGGGCATGGGGACGACGCCGTTCTTACCGGCGCGGTCGAAGGAGCGGAAGAGGATCATGCCGAAGGCGAAGGGGTAGCCCTCGGCGAGGCAGGCCTTCATGGCGTCGAGGCGGACGGGGATCTGGCGTGCGGCGGTGAGCTTGAAGTAGGCGGCCTCGTCGTAGGCCTCGGAGGAGGGCTTTCGGTTGACGCTGCGCTCGTCGTAGGGCCAGGTGTCCTCGGTGCAGGCGCCGAGGTCCTGGAGGACGCGGAGGTTGGAGGTCATGGTGGAGCCCTGATCTCCGCGGATGCCGTCGTAGCGTCGTGCGTTGTAGTAGACGAAGAGGCGTGAGACGTCTTCGTGGCGCCCCTGGGCGCGCCTGGCGAGGTACTCGTAGATGCCGACGATGGCGTTGGAGGCGCAGGAGTTGACGGCGGACTGGTCTTCGACCGGCGGCATCCTGGGTCGGAGGTCCACCTGGCTGGGGAGGGCGCCGCCCTGGGGTCGGAAGCGGGTGGCGACAGGGGGTGGGGCCTGGGCGGGGAGGCACCCGCCGACCTTGATCTTCTTTCCGGTGGCGACCTCGATCAGTATGCTGCTGGCCGCGTCGATCAGCGCTTGTTCCCAGGACATGGCTGCTCCTTGTGGGGTGGGTTGACGCACGCGGGAGGGACGGTAGCGTGAGGCGGGGTGGGATGCAAGGGGTGTGCGGGGGTTGCCCCGCCGTGCCGGGGCTGATAGTGAGTGGAGGGAGCGGCGCGGCATAGCGTGCGCGCGTCGATGACGAGACGACCAGGCGAGCAGAGGAGAGCGAAGCGATGGGTAAGCCCAGCAAGGAGATCGTGTTTCTGGGGGGTAAGCGGACGCCGTTCGGGACGTACTGCGGCGCGCTGAAGGGGCACTCGGCGACGGATCTGGCGGTGATCGCGTCGAAGGCGGCGCTGGCGCAGGCGGGTGTGTCGGGTGAGGACGTGGATCACGTCATCTTCGGCAACGTGATGCAGTCGAGCCCGGACGCGATCTACCTGGCGCGTCACGCGGGGCTGAAGGCGGGCGTGCCGCAGGAGCGTGGGGCGGTGACGATCAACCGGCTCTGCGGCTCGGGCTTCCAGTCGGTGGTGGACGCGGCGCGGATGATCGCGACCGACGAGGCGAGCATCGTCCTGGCGGGGGGCTCGGAGTCGATGACGCAGACGCCCCACACGGTGCGCGGCATCCGGACGGGGGTGGGCCTCTTCTCGAAGCCGATGGCGGACTACATCGAGGAGTGCCTCTTTGACACCTACGCCGGGGCGCCGATGGCGATCACGGCGGAGAACCTGGGGGCGAAGTTCGAGGTGTCGCGCGCGGACGCGGACGCGTTCGCGCTCCTGAGCCAGCAGCGGTGGGGCGCGGCGCAGGAGGCGGGCCGCTTCGCGGACGAGCTCTGCCCGGTGGAGCTGGTCAGCCGCAAGGGGACGACGCTCTTTGAGGCCGACGAGCACCCGCGTCCGGCGACGACGCTGGAGGGGCTCCAGAAGCTGAAGCCGGTCTTCAAGAAGGAGGGGCTGGTGACGGCGGGCAACGCCAGCGGGATCTGCGACGGCGGCGCCGCGATGGTGCTGGCCTCGGCGGAGGCGGCTGCGGCGCGCGGGCTCAAGCCGCTGGCGCGGCTGGTGAGCTGGGGCGTGGTGGGCTGCGATCCCAGCATCATGGGCATCGGTCCGGTCCCGGCGGCGAAGGCGGCGCTGGAGTCGGCGGGGATGACGCTGGATCAGATGGATCTGGTGGAGGTCAACGAGGCGTTCGCGCCGCAGTATCTGGCGGTGGAGCGGGCGCTGGGCCTGGATCGGGAGAAGACCAACGTCAACGGCGGCGCCATCGCGCTGGGTCACCCGCTGGCGGCCAGCGGCACCCGGATCACGATGACGCTCATCTACGAGCTGCGCCGTCGCGGCCTGCGCTACGGCCTGGGGTCGGCGTGCATCGGCGGCGGTCAGGGGATCGCGGTGATCGTGGAGGCGCTCTGATCGGCGCGGGCTCCCCGCCCTGAAGGGCGGGGAGCCTGCGGCGTCGGCGCGCAGGACGAGGAGGGAGAGATGACGACGAGCGAGCACGAGCTGATCTATGACTGGAACGCGCTGGACAAGCGGGTCTCCATCGCGCCGGGGCCCTTCACGTTCTACGACGAGACGCTGCGGGACGGCATCCAGTCCCCGAGCGTGACGGATCCGCCGATCGAGGAGAAGATCAAGATCCTGCACCTGATGAACGACCTGGGGATCCAGCATGTGAACATCGGGCTGCCGGGTGCGGGGCCGCGTGCGGTGGAGGATGTGACGCGGCTGGCGCAGGAGATCGTGTCTGCGAAGCTGGCGATCAAGCCCTCGTGCGCGGCGCGGACGCACCTGAACGACGTGCGCCCGGTGGTGGAGATCAGCCAGAAGGTGGGGGTCGCCATCGAGGTGATGGCGTTCATCGGGTCGAGCCCCATCCGTCAGTACGCCGAGAGCTGGGACCTGGCCCGCATCCGTCAGCTCTCGGGGGACGCGATCCGCTTCGGCGCCGAGAACAACCTGCCGGTGACCTACGTCACCGAGGACACGACGCGCTCGCGCCCCGACACGCTGGCGTCGCTCTTTGAGAACGCCATCGCCAGCGGCGCGCGGCGGCTCTGCCTCTGCGACACGGTGGGGCACGCGACGCCCGACGGGCTGAGGAACCTCATCACCTGGACGCGGAGCCTCCTGCGGGCCTGGGGTCGGGAGGAGATCGGGATCGACTGGCACGGCCACAACGACCGCGGCCTGGGGGTCACCAACAACATCCGCGCCATCGAGGCCGGCGCCGACCGCATCCACGGGACCGCGCTGGGGGTGGGGGAGCGCGTGGGGAACGCGAGCATGGATCAGACCCTGCTCAACCTCAAGCTCCTGGGGGAGATCGACAACGATCTGACGAAGCTCCTGACCTACTGCCGCGCCGTCTCGGAGGCGTTCCACGTCCCGATCCCCGCGCAGTATCCGCTGGCGGGCGCCGACGCCTTCCGCACCGCGACCGGCGTCCACGCCGCCGCGATCATCAAGGCCGAGAAGAAGGGCGACGCCTGGCTGGCGGATCGGATCTACTCCGGGGTCCCTGCTGGGATGTTCGGCAAGGAGCAGGAGATCGAGGTCGGCCCCATGAGCGGCGAGTCCAACGTCATCTACTGGCTCAAGCGCCGCGACATCGAGCCGACCCCCGAGCGGGTCCAGCGGATCTTCAGCGCGGCCAAGGCCTCCGCGCGGGTGTTTACGGATGCGGAGCTGATGGCGCTGGTGACCCCCCCGGGGGCGTAACGTCCAACCCTGCGGGATTGGACGAACGCCCCCGGCCCCCCCCGTGACGGGGGGGCACC
>CAUJGC010000141.1 GCA_963169075.1 Myxococcota bacterium | reverse complement strand
GTCCGAGCGGTCAGCCCATCGGCGCGGCGACGCGCGCGGCGCTGCGCAGCGGCCAGGTGCCGCGCGAGCTTCAGCACACCAGGAGGCGGCGGTGAGCAGCGAGTTGAAGTCGAAGGCGGGGCGTCAGGATCCGCGGCTGGTGGCGATGCTGCGGACGGCAGTGCTTGGGTTCGCGTTCTGCGCGTTCGCGTGGGACATCTCCACGGGGGTGGGCCAGGCGGCGATCGTGCTGGGGACGCTGGTGGGCGGGATGCTGGCGCACCGGCTGTCGAGGTCCCGCCAGGCGCTCTGGCGTGTCTGGGCGATGGCGCTGGGGGTGATGGCGGGCGGCCTGGCGATCTCGTGGACGATGACGAACACGGTGGCGTTCTCGGTCTTCAACCCGGCGGCGCAGCTGAACTTCGCGGAGTTCTTCCGCCTGGGGTCGTTGGCGCTTGGGCTGGTGATGGGGCTGCGGACGCAGAGCGCGCGCTACCCGGCGCTGGTGGCGGTGGAGTTCGGGCTGGCGGCGGTGGGGATGGCGTCGTCGCTGGCGATGCACCGGGACGGCGCGATCAACCGCCCGACGGAGCTGGGCGACTACGCCTGGGGTGCGGGGGTGGATCCGGCGCGCTACATCATCTACGCGGGGCTGGTGGCGTCGGTGGCGGCGCTCCTGATGCTCTTCCGGGAGCGTCGTCTCTGGAAGACGGTGGTGCATCTGGCGGTGATGGCGCTGCTCTTCGGCGGGGTGATGGCGCTGGTGGACGAGGTGGAGCTGCCGGACCCGGCGGCGCTGGCGGAGAAGAAGCCCTACAACCCCGAGCAGAGCGAGCCCTGGCTGGACCCGGACCTGAAGCCCGAGTGGGGGCCCTCCAAGGGTCCGCTGGACGGCCAGGATCCAGGCGGCGAGGGCAAGGGCAAGCCGCGCAAGCCCGGCGAGGGGAAGGAAGGCGGGGAGGAGGAGGGTCAGGGCAAGGATGGGCAGGGGGAGGACGAGGGGGATCGTCCGAGCCCGCTGGACGATCCCTGGAGCGAGTTTGACGACGAGTACATCGCGGAGCAGTCCGGCCAGGGCGAAGGCGAAGGCGAGGGGGATCCGTCGAGCGGGGGCGGCGGGAGCGGCAACTCGAAGAAGCCGTGGGACGAGAGCTTCAACCCGGACACGGACGACACCCAGACGCCGCCGGGCGGCGGGAAGCTGACGCAGGTCTACACGCCGGACATCATCCCGCTGGACCGGGGCAACGTCTTCGACGGGCTGGACGAGAAGGAGTCGTTCACGCACCGCGCGGAGGAGCGCAAGCCGCTCAAGCTCAGCAAGCCGCTGCCGGAGCCGAAGGCGTCGTTTGACGGGGACGTGCGGCTGCGGCTGCGCCCCGGGTATGTGACGCCGCTGCCGTCGGTGTCGCCGGACATGGTGATCACCTCCTACGAGGCGGACCCGCCGATGGAGATCCTCTTCAGCAAGGACGACGCGGACAACTACTGGGTGTCAAGCGAGACGGCGGGGATCGTGCGGGTGAGGTTCAAGGTGGAGGCGCCGATGTCGTACTTCGGCGGCAAGCTCCCGGAGAAGATCGAGCCGCAGAAGGTGCCTCGGCGGATGCTGATGCCGCTGCCGGACTCGACGCGTCAGGACGCCGAGGAGGTGATGACGGCGCTGGGGATCACGAAGGAGACGCCGCCCAAGGAGGCGTTCCTGAAGATGGTCGAGTACTTCCGCACCTACGAGGACGTGGCGATCCCGCCCAAGCCGGACGACGTGGGTTATTACAAGCACCTTGCGTTGGTGCACAAGGGGGTGTGCCGCCACCGGGCGTACGCGTTCGTGATCACGGCCAACGCCTACGGGCTGCCGACGCGCTTTGTGACCAACGACATCCACGCCTACGCGGAGACGTGGCTGCCCGGCTACGGCTGGCTCCAGCTCGATCTGGGCGGGCGCGAGCTGAACATGCAGGTGACCGGCCCGAGCGAGAGCGATCCCTTCATCCCGCCGCGCTCGGAGCTGCCCGAGCCCGAGAACTTCAAGGAGAACCGCGAGGCGTTCCAGCGCAACGTCCAGGATCCGAGCCGCCGCCGGGCGCCTCGGGAGCCTCGCAAGCGGCTGACGCCGGAGGAGTTCGCGCAGAAGTACCCGGATCGCTGCCGCAAGAAGCGGGCGAAGCCCTCGGGTCGTCAGCCCAGGCACGACTGGGGCTACACCCGCGGCGCGGAGACGCCGATGCTGGTGAGCGTGCTGCGAGGCGAGTACGCGCCGCCGTCGGGGAACTACTACTTCCGGGAGGAGGCGCTCTCGTTCTATGACGGGTGCCGCTTCATGCCGTCGCGCCGCCGGGACACGGATCAAGATCTGCTGGATCGCTACCCCCGGGGCGAGCAGGTGGCCGAGGTGAGCGAGAAGCCGCCGATCCCGCACCGCTCGGCGCTGGACATGACGACGGGGGATCTTGGGACGCGGCGCCGCCCGGCGACGCTGGAGGGGGTCTTTGTGGCGAAGAACGCCTCCAACCCCGATCCGTCGCGCTTCCACCGGGTCTACGACACGCAGCACCTGGTGCAGACGACGCCGTTTGACGCGCTGCTGGGTCGGGACGTGGGCAACGAGGCGTGGAACGGGTCGCGCTGGCGCTACTACCTGAAGGCGCCCATGGACGCGCGCTACGCGGAGCTGGCCAACACGATCATCGAGGCGAAGCTGCCCGAGGAGCGCCGCGGCGATCCGCTGGCCCAGGCGGCGGCGGTGCTGGCGTATCTGGAGGAGGAGGGGACGTGGGACACGTCGAAGAGCTGGGCGGACGATCAGACCGAGGACCCGGCGGCGGCCTTCCTCTTCGGTGACAAGCACGGGCACGCGGTGCACTTCGCGACGGCGATGGCGCTCCTTTTGCGGACCCGCGGCGTGCCGACGCGGCTGGTGGAGGGGTATGTGAGCCCGGAGTCGAACCGTCGGGGCGGGAGCGCGATCCTGCTGCGCGAGGCCGACGCCCACGTCTGGCCCGAGATCTACGTGCGGGAGATCGGCTGGGTGCCGGTGGACCCGGTGCCGCAGCGCTCGGTGTCGGAGGGTGTGGCGCCGCCAGACCCCGAGCTGCAGCGGATGCTGGGCGAGATGCTGCGCGGCCAGTACAAGCCCGAGGATGAGGGCAAGGGCAAGGAGGGCGAGCGGGAGCGCTCGTCGGTGGGCGCCATCGGGCGGGCGATCCTCCAGGGCTTCGGCTGGCTGGCGCTCCTGGCGGTGCTGCTGGTGATGCCGGCGACGGTGGCGGTGAAGGTGTGGCGCCGGGTGACCGGCGCGACGGCGCGGGGCGGCGACGCAGCGCGGCTGGTCTTCCGGGCGACGCTGGACCGGCTGGCGGAGGCCGGGCTGGTGCGCGAGTTCGGTGAGCCGCGCGAGGCCTTCGCCCGCCGCCTGGAGGCGCAGGTGCCGACGCTGGGCGCCCACACCAGCGCCCACCTCAAGAGCTGGCTGGGCTCCCGGGAGGCGACCGCCCCCGAGGAGCACAAGCGCCTGGCGGCCCAGGTCGCCGCCGAGGTGCGCCGCGCGGTGCCGTGGTGGCGGCGCGTGGTGGGCTTCTTCAACCCGCTGACCCTGTGGAGGGCACGTTGAGCGAGCGGCGTAGCGAGGCGCCCCGGTGGCGCAAGCGGGGCGTGTGGGCGGCGCTGGTGCTGGCGCTGGCGTTGGCGGCCCCCGGGGTCGGCGCTCAGGAGGGGGCGTTGAAGGGCGGCGCGGCGAAGCTCGCGGGTCCGGGGACCGGCGATCAGCCGGCGCCGGCGGCCCCTGAGGGGATGGCGTGCACGGTGGACCAGCTCACGACGTGGCAGCTGGCCCACGACGCGCGGGCGTGGGCCGACGCCCGCTCGGCGGCGGAGGCGCTGCTGGAGCGGGACAGCGACGACGCCATCGCCCATATCATCCTGGGCTTTGTGCATCACTACGGCGAGGGCAACCTGCCGCGCTCGATCTGGCACTTTGAGCGGGGTTTGAAGCTGCTGCGCTCGGAGCATGGGACGCCGGTAGGCCCCGGGGTGGGCGGCTGGGAGGCGTTCGCGCTGCGGGAGCTGGGCCGGAGCCAGAGCCAGCTGGGTCGCCCCGAGGACGCGATCGCGAGCTACGAGGAGCACGATCGGCTCTACCCCGACGAGCTCCCCGAGAAGATCTCGACGGTGTGGCCCCTGATGCAGCTGCGGCGCTTCGACGACGCGCTCTATGTGGCGCACTCGGTGCTGCGGGACCCGACGACCAACCCGGGGGATCGGGCGGTGGCGCTCAACGGCTATGTGGCGGTGCTCTTCGAGCGCGGCGACCGGGAGGAGGCCTACAAGTGGGCGCTCCAGCTCACCCAGGAGTACCCCGAGTCCCCGACCTTCTGGTGCAACGCCGCGGAGGCGGCGCGCGCGCTGATGGATCTCCCCGAGGCCGAGCGGCTGGCGCTCCAGTCCACCCAGCGCGGGATCGCGGACTACGCCCAGCCCTGGCTGGATCTGGCGGAGCTCTACATGCGGGAGGGCCGGCTGGTGGACGCCTACCAGGCGCTCCTGGCGGATCGGCGCTACCGGGAGGGGCGGCCGCCCTATCTGGAGCAGCAGGGGGCGGCGGTGGCGTCGCGGACGGTGGCGATGCTGATGCTGCTCTACAACGACTCCGAGGCGGCGCGGAAGCTGACGCGGCGCGCGGTGGTCCAGCCCGACCGGGGCGGCGGCAAGAGCCGCGATGATCGGCAGGATCTGGCCACGAGCGCGCTCCTGGACTACCTGGCCAACACCGACCGGGCCATGATGCTGGAGGATCAGGCGGACATCCTGGGGGGGCTGCGCCTCTTCACCCGCGGCCCCGGCTGGAGCCACCGCTCCGAGGCGTGGACGGCGCGTCACCGCGCCCAGTCCTTCCTGCATGACAACGCGGTGCTGATCGGCATGATCCGGGTCGGCGGCCCCAACGGCGTGGCGCTGCCGCCCTGGCTGGTGGGGGAGCTGGCCCACATCGTCGGCCCCGGGACGTTCTACAACGCGGTCAAGCGGGCGCGCGAGGAGGAGACGAGCGAGGCGCTCAACCCCTACTTCGACGCCTTCCGCGCGGACGCCGAGTGGGCGCTGGGGGATCGCGGCGACGCCGCCGACTACGCCCGCGACGCGCTGGAGAGCCTCCCCGAGAGCGAGAGCCTCCTCCGCCTCCGGATGACGGCCATGATCGCAGACGAGCTGATGGATGACGGGCGCTGGGAGGAGGCCGCCTCCCTCCTGGAGCCGGTGGTGGTGGGTGATCCCGGGGTGCTGCGGCGCCTGGGGGTGCCGCTCCCGCTGGTGGAGCCCTCCGGCGGCCCGGCCGCGTCGATCTACAGCGACCTCCTCGCCACCGACCGCTACGTCGAGGCGCCGAAGGGGTGGACCCCGGTCTCCGGCAACGGGGAGAGCGTGTGCCTGCGCGGGCCGTCGGGTGCCCAGAGCAAGTGCTCCACCACGGCCCGCGGCGAGATGAGCGACGAGGACTTCGGCTACGCGCGCTCCATCGAGTTCCACCACGCGGTCTTCCGCCCTGACGCCCCGGTGGAGGTCGCCGCGCTCCGCGCGCTGGACGGTCACAAGGCTCCCTCCACGGGCAACAAGGGCCTCCGCAACCTCTTGAGCCCGAAAGAAGAGGAGAAGGAGGCGCCGTGACCCTCCTGGCATGAAGCGCTCATAAAGTGGGGGTCTGGGGGTGGGGGGGGGGCCCCCCCCCCCGCGCGCCCGGCCCGCCCCACACACAAAAAAAAAAAAAAAAAAAAAAAATTAATGGTTTTTTGTGG
>CAUJGC010000140.1 GCA_963169075.1 Myxococcota bacterium | reverse complement strand
CCGGAGGCACGCAAAAACCCTGTAATCACTTGATTTTTTTACAGGGTTTTTGCGTGCCTCCGGCGGCTGGGGGAAGCTCCCCCAGACCCCCATGATCAGCCCAGCTCGACCTTCTCCCACTTGATCTTGGCGAGGTCGGCTTCGCCGAGGCCGAGGGCGGCGCCCGCCTGGATGAAGCGGGGTGCGCGGCGTCCGCCGGCGTCCTCCTCGACAGGCTTGAGCTTCTTGGCCTTGCGGTAGCCGTTGACGATCTCCAGGATGGCGCGGTCGATGGCGACCGGATCGGTGGAGACGAGGATGGCGTTGTGGGCCTCTTTGTAGGTCATGTTGTCCTGCGGGCCGCCCTGGTAGAGCACCCGGAGGGCGTCACACACCACCAGGCGGACCTTGCCGCCCATCTCGGGGTGGGTGTAGACCCGGGCCACGTTGCACTTGCCGTCGTGGACGCAGGTGGGGTTGCACTCGGGGAGGCAGTGGTAGACCGGCACGCGGTCCACGTTGCCGTAGGAGACGTTCTTGAGCGCGCCGGTCACGCCGGTCAGGTCGTGATCCTTGACGCAGCAGAGGTTGATCACCGCCGTCAGCTTGCCCAGGAGGTTGGGGAAGCGGGACGAGCCGGTCGGGTAGCCGTCCTTCTTCTTGTGCTTGAAGAAGCCGCCGGTGGCGGTGCTGTCCTTGGCGTAGTCCAGCGTCTCGTGGAAGTGGACCCGGAAGTCATCCTCGGGCTCCTTCTGGCCTGCGTTGAGGGGCTTGAAGCCGGCCTTGCGCATCCGGGAGCCGTATTGATCGTAGATGTAGATGTTCTTCTTGGGGATGCCCAGGGCGTGCAGCCCCTCCGCCAGCGCGAACGCCGTCGCCGGGTGAACCGACGCAAAGGGCGAGCCCAGCGTGTTCACCTTGATCCCGACCACGTCCTCTTTCTTGAAGTAGGTCCCCAGCGCTGCCGCCAGATCGGCCTTCCCGGTGAACTTCTTCAGCGCCTCGGCCACCATCTGCCGCACGACCGCCTCGTCGGTCTTCTTGATCGCCTCGGTGGCCTTGGAGTGGGTCACCTGGACGATGTGCCCCTTGCCGCCCAGGGGGCGGTCGTCCTCGGCGGGAGGGGAGGGGAGGGGGGTCGGTTGGGTAGGGCTCGGGCCCTGGGTCGCGGCCTCGGCGGGGGTGGCGCCCACCCCGGCGAGGGCGGCGGCGCCCACGGCGGTCACCGCGAGGAACTCGCGGCGGTCTACGCCCTGCGGCGTCGTGGAGGCGTTCTCATCGGCTGAAGGCGGCGAGGTGCGGTGCTTGTCGGACATGGGCTTGGCTTCCGGGGAAGGAGGGATCGTGCGAGGGGGGGGCAGCGCCCGGCTCCTGCGCGCAAACCGCCCTGGCGGTCCTCTTCATTCCTGCGCGCAGCCCCCTCAGGATAAGGCGGCGCCGCCTCAATGACAAGCGAGGCCCGAAGAGCCCGCCGGCGCTACTCCTGCGCGTACATCACGTTGGCGTCCCGCGTCTCCACCGCCAGCGAGGTCCCCACAAAGAAGACCCAGCCCGCGAACTGGAGGAGCATCGTCCAGAGGAAGTTGCACGGCGCCGCCGCCAGGTAGAACTTCTCCTGGAGGATCGCCACAAAGGCCGCGTTCAGCCCGGCCGCCCCGCCGTAGCCGATCCCCAGCATCACGCACCCGACAAAGGTCATCACCGTGATCGGCAGCCACGCCCCCTTGATCAGCCGGATCGCCTCCTTGAAGGCCTCTCCGATGGAGATCTCCACGGCGATCACCAGGTAGCTCACCAGCATCATGAACCCCAGCACCAGGAAGCCGGGGATGACGCAGAGCGCGAACCCGATCGTCGTCAGGATCGCGGTCAGGATCACGAGCACCAGCGCCGCGATGATCTTGCTCATCGCGATCTTGAACGCCCCGCCCAGCCCGCCAACCTGGTCCTTGCCCTGGACCACGGCGATCCGGGCCGCCTTCATGAGCCCCATCTGGAGGCACCCCGCCAACACCTGCCCCACCGTCCCCAGCAGGCCGATGCACGTCGCGGCGATCCCCGAGCCCAGCGTCACCGTCACGTCCTGCCCCACCCCGAAGATCGCCATCGCGTTCAGCAGGTAGCTCGGGCAGCAGAAGAGCAGGTAGCTGGAGGCCAGCGAGAACCACGCCACCGCCACCACCGGCACCGAGCGCTTCGCCACCATCGTGATGCCCTGCACGCAGTCTCCGATCGACGCCGGCGCGCCGCTGCCGGGCTGCCCGAAGGGATCGCCGTAGCCTCCTCCCCCCATCGGCATCCCGCCGGGCATCTGACCCCAGCCGCCGCCTGCGGGCATGCCGCCGCCCCAGCCTGCGGCCATCGCCTGCGCCGCGTCCACGGGCGGGCGCGACCCGGCGCCGGGTGCTTGTCGGATGTCGGCCTGAAGCATAGATTCACCTCGCGCGTCGGGGAGCCCCTCCCCACATCAACCCCCAGCCCCACATCGGGGCGCCCAGGATGGATCGCGAGGCCCAGGATGTCAATTTCCCCCCCCCACGGCATGTCGCATGATCACCTCATTCAGCTCCGGCGGCACCTCCACATGCACCCCGAGCTCTCCACCCAGGAGCACCAGACCGCGGCCACCATCGCCCAGCGCCTCCGCGACCTCGGCCTGGAGCCCCAGATCGGTCAGCACGGCGCCGACACCGGCGTCGTCGCCCTCCTGGAAGGAGAGGGCGGCCCGGGCCCCACCTTCGCCTGGCGCGCCGACACCGACGCCCTCCCCATCCTGGAGGAGAATGACGCCGCCTACTGCTCCACGCGGCCGGGGGTCATGCACGCCTGCGGCCACGACGTCCACACCACCATCGGCCTCGGCGTCGCGGCGTATTTGAGCGATCAGCGCAAGAATCTGCGCGGGCGCGTCAAGTTCATCTTCCAGCCTGCCGAAGAGGGCTCCCCCGGAGACGGCGTCGTCGGCGCCGAGGCCATGGCCCGCGCAGGCGTCCTCACCAACCCCGACGTAGACGCCGCCTTCGCCATCCATTGTATGCCCTCCCTCCCCGTCGGCACCCTCGGCTTCAACCCCGACGCCATGTGGGCGGGCAGCGACCTCTTCAAGCTCCGCGTCTGCGGCACCTCCACCCACGGCGCCTACCCCCAGGACGGCGTCGATCCCATCTTCGTCGCCGCCCAGCTCATCGTCGCCCTCCAGGGCCTCCCGGGGCGCGTCATCGACACGCGGGACGCCTGCGTCGTCTCTGTGGGGCAGCTTCAGGCGGGCACCGCCTTCAACATCATCCCCCCCTACGCCGATCTCGTCGGCATCGTCCGCACCCTCGACGAAGCCGTCCGCGAGCGCGCGCTCGACGCCATGCGCCGCCTCGTCGAGCACACCTGCGCCGCCTGGGGCGCCTCCGCCGAGCTGACCTTCCACCGCGGCGCCTTCGTCACCGCCAACGACCCCGCGCTCGTCCGCGACGCTGTCCAGGCTCTCCAGAAGACCCTCCCCCCCGAGGCCCTCCTCCACGTCAAGCCCCAGCTCGGCGCCGAAGACTTCGCCTCCTTCTCCCGACGCGTCCCCAGCGCCTACCTCCTCCTCGGCGTCGGCAACCCCCAGCGCGGCATCACCCACCCCATCCACTCCCCCCGCTTCGACGTCGACGAAGCCTGCCTCCCCTTCGCCGTCCACCACCTCAGCCAGCTGCTCCTCTCCCTCGCTGCCTCCCGCGCCGCGGGTTGACAGGGGGGGCGATCGGCATTAGCTTGCGCCCCCAACGTGACCGCTGTCTCCCCCTTCCCCACCGGGGCGATCACGCCCCCCTGCTTGGAGCACCCACGCTATGACGCTCAAGGTCGCCATCAATGGCTTCGGTCGCATCGGCCGCCGCGCCCTCTTCAACGCCCTCGGCCGCACCGACATCGACTTCGTCGGCATCAACGATCTCACCGATCCCGACACCCTCGCCTACCTCTTCAAGAATGACTCCATCTTCGGCCGCTTCCAGGGCGAGGTCGCCGTGGACGGCCAGGATCTCATCGTCAACGGCGACCGCATCCGCATCACCGCCGAAAAGGACCCCGCCAAGCTCCCCTGGAAGGAGATGGGCGTCGACATCGTCCTCGAGTGCACCGGCTTCTTCACCAAGCGCGACGGCGCCAGCAAGCACCTCGAAGCCGGCGCCCGCGCCGTCCTCGTCTCCGCCCCCGGCAAGGGCATGGACCTGACCGTCGTCCTCGGCGTCAACGATCACCTCATCGACACCGCCAAGCACCAGATCATCTCCAACGCCTCCTGCACCACCAACTGCCTCGCACCGGTCGCCAAGGTCCTCGACGACGCCTTCGGCATCCAGCACGGCCTCATGACCACCGTCCACGCCTACACCTCCACCCAGGCCCTCCTGGACATGCCCATCGCCAAGGACCGCCGACGCGGACGCGCCGCCGCCCTCTCCATGATCCCCACCTCCACCGGCGCCGCCTCCGCCGTCGGTGAGGTCCTCCCCCACCTCAAGGGCAAGCTCGACGGACTCTCCGTCCGCGTCCCCACCCCCAACGTCTCCCTCACCGACGTCGTCGTCAACGTCGCCCGGGAGACCTCCGTCGAGGAGGTCAACGCCGCCCTCGTCGCCGCCGCCAACGGCCCCCTCAAGGGCATCCTCGGCATCTCCGAGCCCGACCTCGTCTCCATCGACTTCGTCGGCTCCACCTACTCCTCCGTCGTCGACACCGACCTCACCCGCGTCATGAACGGCAACATGATCAAGGTCATGGCCTGGTACGACAACGAGAACGGCTACGCCACCCGCATGGTCGATCTCGCCGTCCTCGTCGGCTCCAAGCTCTGATCTCACCCCCCCACACCCACACGCGCCCCCTGGAGGTTCCGCCATGACCATCCCCTTCATCGAGGAGCTTGACGCTGCGGCCCTCCAGGGCCAGCGCGTCTTCATCCGCTGCGACTTCAACGTCCCCACCGAGGGCGACGTCATCACCGATGACGCACGCATCCAGGCCGCCCTCCCCACCATCCGCTACGTCCTCCAGAAGGGCGGGCTCCCCATCCTCGCCTCCCACTTCGGGCGCCCCAAGGACAAGCCCGACCCCAGATACAGCCTCGCCCCCGTCTCCGAGCGCCTCGCGGAGCTGCTCCCCGACAACGAGCTCATCTTCCTCGATGACTGCATCGGAGACGCCGCCCTCAAGCTCTCCCGCGAACTCCAGCCCGGACAGCTCCTCCTCCTCGAAAACCTCCGCTTCCACCCCGGCGAGAAGAAGGGCGACCCCAACTTCGCCGCCGAGCTCGCACAGCTCGCGGACACCTACATCAACGACGCCTTCGGCACCTCACACCGCGCCGACGCCTCCATGGTGGCCCTCCCCGCCTGCTTCAAGCCCGGACGACGCGCCGTCGGCTACCTGATCAAGCGCGAGCTGGACTTCCTCGGAGACGCCCTCGACAAGCCCCAGCGCCCCTTCGTCGCTGTCCTCGGCGGCGCCAAGGTCTCCGACAAGATCGACGT
Organism: Myxococcota bacterium; assembly: GCA_963169075.1. Taxonomy (GTDB): domain Bacteria; phylum Myxococcota_A; class Bradymonadia; order Bradymonadales; genus CAUJGC01. The sequence continues at coordinate 6,748 of CAUJGC010000140.1, read as the reverse complement.
CATCGTCTCCCTCCTCCGTAAAGCCGACGCCGTCCTCGTCGGCGGCGCCATGGCCTACACCCTCCTCAAGGCGCGCGGCGCCCAGATCGGCGCCTCCCTCGTCGAAGACGACAAGCTCGACGAGGCCCTCCGCATCGTCGAGCTCGCTCGCACCTCCGGCGCCGAGCTCCTCCTCCCCGCCGATCACCTCGTCGCACGCTCCATCGACGCCGACGCCGCCGACACCCTCACCGTCACCGGAGACATCCCCGACGGCTTCGCCGGCTTCGACATCGGACCCGCCACCGCGCAGGCCTACGTCGAGCGCATCCTCCGCGCCAAAACGGTCTTCTGGAACGGCCCCATGGGCGTCTTTGAAAAAACACCCTTCGCGGAGGGCACCCGACGCGTCGCCCACGGCCTCGCGGACTCCAGCGCCATCACCGTCGTCGGCGGCGGAGACTCCGCTGCCGCCGTCCGCGCCTTCCACCTCGACGAGCGCATGACCCACATCTCCACCGGCGGCGGCGCCTCTCTGGAGTTCGTCGAAGGCAAGGAGCTCCCCGCCCTCACCGCGCTCAAGCTCAAGTGAGCTGTATCCAGCCTTGATCTCTCGATCCCGCACCACCCAAGCTGCGAGCAACACATGACCCGCACCCTCATGGTCGCCGGAAACTGGAAGCTGCACCACGGCCCCCAGGACACCCGACGCTTCATCCAGCTCCTCAACGCCGACCTCCGACACACCTCCTCCGTCCAGGTCGTCGTCGCACCCCCCTTCACCTCCCTCGCCGCCGCACACGAGGCACTCCAGGGCAGCGACATCGCCCTCGCCGCGCAGAACTGCTGGCACGAGGACAAGGGCGCCTTCACCGGAGAGGTCGCACCCTCCATGCTCCGCGAGATCGGCGTCCGCTACGTCATCCTCGGACACAGCGAGCGACGACAGCTCTTCCTCGAAGCCGACGACCTCATCAACAAGAAGCTCAAGGCCGCCCTCGCCGCCAACCTCCAGCCCATCTTCTGCATCGGAGAGACCCTCCAGGAGCGCGAAGAAGGACGCACCCAGGCCGTCGTCGCACAGCAGGTCCGCCTCGGACTCCAGGGGCTCGCTGCAGACGAGCTGCGCTCCCTCGTCCTCGCCTATGAGCCCGTCTGGGCCATCGGCACCGGCAAGACCGCCTCACCCGCACAGGCCCAGGAGGTCCACGCCGCCATCCGCAAGCTCCTCCGCGACCTCCACGGCGACGACCTCGCGCAGCGCACGCGCATCCTCTACGGCGGCTCCGTCAAAGCCGACAACGCCGAGGCGCTCTTCTCCCAGGAAGACATCGACGGCGGACTCGTCGGCGGCGCCAGCCTCAAAGCCGACTCCTTTGTCCCCATCGTGCGCGCCGCGCTTCTTGCATCACGCGCGTGAGTCGTGTATAGGCGTGCGGGCTTGCGCCTGAACTCCTCCCCTGGATCTTGACTCAGGCCCGCTTCGCCAACCTCTCGGAACCTCCCCCCATGCAGATCTTCCTCACCGTCGTCCACGTCATCGTCTGCCTCTTCCTCATGCTGATCATCCTCCTCCAACCCGGAAAGGGCGGCGGGATCGGCGGCGCACTCGGCGGCGGGACCGCGACCACACAGTTCCTCGGCGCGGGCGGCGCCTCCACGCTCCTCAGCAAGCTCACCACCGCCGCCGCCGTCATCTTCATGACCACCAGCCTCTCCCTGGCCTACCTCTCCAGCCAGAACAAGTCCGTCATCGACCTCGAAGGCACCGACACCAACGAAGGGGTCATCGCCGCACCCGGCGCGGGCGACGCCAACACCAACAACGCCGCCTCCGCACCCGCCGCCTCCGCGGCACCCGCCGCTTCGGCTGCGCCGGCCGCTTCGGCTGCGCCGGCCGCTTCGGTCGCCCCGGCCGCTTCGGTCGCACCCCCTGCCTCCGCGGAGGCCCCCGCCACCAACGGCGCCGCACCCACCTCCGCGCCTGCCACCAACAACGCCCCCTGAACAGGCCGTTGACATGGTGAGGGGGAGCTGTTATAAGCGGGCGTTACGCTGACGTTACGCTCTACATCACCCCTGAAAACACCCCCTCACCCCAGCACCACCCCCGCCGCTCCTGGCCGCTCGGCCCCCTCGGCGCGGCGCATAAGGCCCTCCCGGCCCTCCCCCTCGTCCTCACATCACCTCCCCTGGAGCCGCCCGCAGGGTATCGCATCGGTGCCTCAACCCACCGATCAACCCGTCCTCGCGGCCGGAGCCGACCAACCCCCCATAAGGAGCCCCCACCATGGTGGAACTCAACCTCACCGAGCTCAAACACAAGAAGATCAGCGAGCTCACCGCCATCGCCCGCGAGTTCGGCATCCAGAGCGCCTCCGGCATGCGCAAGCAGGAGCTCATCTTCGCCCTCCTCCAGGCCCAGTCCGAGAAGAGCGGCGCCATCTACGGTGAAGGCGTCCTCGAGACCCTCCCCGATGGCTTCGGCTTCCTCCGCTCCCCCGACTACAACTACCTCCCCGGCCCCGACGACATCTACGTCTCGCCCAGCCAGATCCGGCGCTTCAACCTCCGCACCGGAGACACCATCGCCGGACAGATCCGACCCCCCAAGGACAGCGAGCGCTACTACGCCCTCCTCAAGGTCGAGTCCATCAACAGCGATGACCCCGATGTCGCCCGCGACAAGATCCTCTTCGACAACCTCACCCCCCTCTACCCCATGGAGCGCCTGCGCCTGGAGTACGAGCACAAGAACTTCTCCACCCGCATCCTCGACCTCCTCACCCCCGTCGGCAAGGGACAGCGCGCCCTCATCGTCGCCCCCCCCCGCACGGGCAAGACGATGCTCATGCAGAACATCGCCAACGCCATCACCGCCAACCACCCCGAGGTCGTCCTCATCGTCCTCCTCATCGACGAGCGCCCCGAGGAGGTCACCGACATGCAGCGCTCCGTCAAGGGCGAGGTCGTCTCCTCCACCTTCGATGAGCCCGCCCAGCGCCACGTCCAGGTCGCGGAGATGGTCATCGAGAAGGCCAAGCGCCTCGTCGAGCACAAAAAAGACGTCGTCATCCTCCTCGACTCCATCACCCGCCTCGCCCGCGCTTACAACACCGTCGTCCCACCCAGCGGCAAGATCCTCTCCGGCGGCGTCGACTCCAACGCCCTCCACAAGCCCAAGCGCTTCTTCGGCGCCGCACGCAACATCGAGGACGGCGGCTCCCTCACCGTCATCGCCACCGCCCTCGTCGACACCGGCTCCCGTATGGATGAGGTCATCTTCGAGGAGTTCAAGGGCACCGGCAACTGCGAGCTTCACCTCGACCGCAAGCTCATGGAGAAGCGCATCTTCCCCTGCCTCGACATCAACAAGTCGGGCACCCGTAAGGAAGAGCTCCTCCTGGAGCAGCACTCTCTCAACCGCGTGTGGATCATCCGGCAGCTCCTCCACCCCCTCAACGTCGTGGACTCCATGGAGTTCCTCCTCGACAAGCTCGGCAAGACCGACTCCAACGCCGAGTTCCTCGCCTCCATGAGCGGCTGATCCAGGGGGGCGCGGCTTGACAGCCGCGCACTCCTCCGGTATGCACCTCAGGCTCAGGCCGCAGCGCCTGCGCCACCCCCCCCACGGGCTCCCTCGCCTCCCCTCAGCGGCAGGCGCCGAAACGACATAGAGAGGTCACCCCGATGTCCAACAGCAAGCGCGACAAGATCCGCCTCGTGTCCACCGCCGGCACGGGCTTCTTCTACACCACCACCAAGAACAAGCGGACGACCCCCCAGAAGCTCAGCTTCAAGAAGTACGATCCCGTCATCCGCCAGCACGTCGAGTTCAAGGAAGCCAAGATCAAGTGAGCTCAGGCCGCCTCGCGCGCTGGGCTCCCTCAGGCGGGACGGTCCTCTCGGGCCGCTCCCGCCTTTCCTTTATCTCCCTCCCTCCTCTGCGGAACGCCCCTCCTCCCTGGCGAACCTGCTCCTCACCAAACGCACCGATCACGTGGATTTGAGCTATGTTCTCTGTTGAGGCCTACGATAACGAGTTCTTTCGCTCCGCTGGATTCCACCGCAAAGAGTGCCCCAGCGGCGCCTGGTTCTGGACGCTGAACCCCGATCGCGTCTACAGCGGCGCACAGGCCGACGTGGAGTACACCTTCATCGGGCGCCAGGTCCTCAACAGACGCTACACCATGCGCGAGCTGCGCGACGTCGCCGTCCAGTGGTTCGCCCAGCAGGGCCACGCCCCCATGGGCTCCTACCCCGTCCTCGCCTCCCTCTGGCGCGACGACCTCCTCTTCACCTCCGCCTCCATCTGCGACTTCCAGCCCCACGTCATCGACCGCGACCTCCTCCCCCAGGCCAACCCCGTCGTCGTCCCCCAGAAGTGCGTCCGCCTCAACGACCTCGAGAACATCGGACGCTCCGGGCGACACCTCTCCAGCTTCACCATGCTCGGACACCACGCCTTCAACTTCGAAGGCGAGCCCGAGATCTACTGGATCTCACGCACCGTCGAGCTCTGCCACCGCTTCTTCACCGAAGCCCTCGGCGCCGACCCCATGGAGCTCACCTACGTCGAGTCCATCTGGGCCGGCGGCGGCAACGCCGGACCCTGCGTCGAGGTCATGTACGAGGGCATCGAGATCGCCACCCTCGTCTTCATGGCCTACAAAGAGATCTCCAAAGAGGCCCCCGCCGATCAAGAAGGCGAGATCAACTACAAAGGCGTCCGCTACGTCCCCATGCCCACCCGCGTCGTGGACACCGGCTACGGCATCGAGCGCATCCTCTGGACCGCCAACGGCACCGCCAACATCTACCAGGCCGTCTCGCCCTCCTTCATCGACGCGGTGATCGCGCGCACCAACATCGCCCTCCACGGCGAGATCATCGACGCCTACTTCCGCCGCATGGCCAGCAAGGACATCGAGACGCCCCTCCAGTACGAGCGCATCCAGGAGGAGATCGCCGCACAGATCGGCGTCACCGTCCAAGCCCTCCGCGCCGCCGTCCGACCCGCTGAGGCCGTCTTCACCCTCTGCGACTTCACCCGCACCCTCCTCCTCATGCTCAACGACCACGTCCTCCCCTCCAACAAGGACGCGGGCTACCTCGTGCGCCACCTCGCCAAGCGCATCATGACCCTCCTCTCCGAGGAGAAGATCGGCCTCACCGCCACCGAGGTGATCGCCCTCCAGTTCGACGCCATGGTCGCGGACTTCCCCGAGCTGGAAGGCAAGCGCGACACCGCCATCGACATCATCGCCGTCGAGCTGGAGCGACACGAGCAGACCATGGAGCGCGGCCACAACCAGCTCCTCAAAGAGATCGAGACCCTCAAGAAGAAGGGACGCGGCATCTTCCCTGAAGACCGCATCTTCTTCTTCTACGACACCCTCGGCCTCCCCCTCCCCTACATCCGCGAGATCGTCCAGGCCAACTCCGATCTCCAGATCGACATCTCCGAGAACTTCTGGGAGAAGTTCTTCAACCAGTCCATGGCCCTGGACGCCAACAAGGCCACCCACGCCTTCCCCACCGGTCAGGCACCCACCGACCGCCTCTACTACCAGGACCCCTACGCCCGCACCGCCGAGGGACGCGTCCAGAGCATCCACGGCGACTGGGTCGTCCTCGACCAGACCCTCTTCTACCCCGAGGGCGGCGGACAGCCCGCCGACACCGGCACCCTCCGCCTCGGCAGCGACACCTTCGACGTCGTCGAGACCCGCTACGCCCAGGGCACCATCTTCCACCGCCTCGCCAGCGCCCCCCCCCAGGACCTCCTCGGACAGCTCGTCCACCAGGAGATCGACTGGAGCCGACGCCGCGCCCTCATGCAGGCCCACTCCGCCACCCACCTCCTCAACGCCACCCTCCGGCAGGTCCTCGGCTTCCACGTCCGCCAGATGGGCGCTCAAAAGGGCACCGACGCCTCCCGCTTCGACATCGCCCACTACAAGAACATCCCCCGCGAGCAGCTCCAGGAGATCGAAGAGCGCTGCAACGAGGCCATCTTCCGCGGCGCACCCATCTCCACCGAGGTCATGCCCCGCGGGAAGGCCGAAGACCGCTACGGCTTCTTCATCTACCAGGGCGGCTTCGTCCCCTTCGACACCCTCCGCATCGTCACCGTCGAGGGCATCGACACCGAGGCCTGCGCGGGCACACACCTCCGCGACATCCAGGAGGCCTCCCTCTTCAAGATCCTCGGCGTCTCCCAGATCCAGAACAACGTCTACCGCTTCCGCTACAGCGTCGGTCAGGCCGCCCTCGAGCACTTCCAGGGCGCCGAGCGCCTCGTCACCGACCTCAACGACCTCCTCGGCTCCTCCCGGGACGTCGTCCTCCCCAAGGTCACCAAGCTCCTCGAAGAGACCAAGGAGGCCAGCAAGCTCCTCGGCACCTACGAAGAGCAGCTCATCCAGCTCCAGGCCACCGACGCCCGCGTCACCGAGCCCGGCAAGCCCGACCTCTACTTCTTCAAGTCCCCCATCCCCCGCGAGCGCGCCATGCGCCACATCATCCGCATGGCGAAGACGGGCAACAACCTCGCCTACTTCGCCGTCTTCAAGGACGGCGCGGTCTTCATCCGCTCCCGGGACATCAAGCTCGACCTCCGCGACGCCGCCGCGCGCTTCGACGGCTTCGAGATCCAGAACGCCGCCCAGGACATGATCGTCTTCGGCGGACAGCCCGAGGCCGGCGCCGCCTGGGACATCGCCCGCAAGCTCCTCGCCTGATACTGGGGGTCTGGGGGTCACTGACC
>CAUJGC010000139.1 GCA_963169075.1 Myxococcota bacterium | reverse complement strand
CCCTGGTGCCGCGGGCGACCGCAGGGAGCGGGGAGCGTCAGCGACGTGCTGACGGTGGCGAGCGAGCGCCGCGAGCGAGGTCGGTGCCCCCCCGTCCCGGGGGGGGCCGGGGGCGTTCGTCCAATCCCGGAGGGTTGGACGTTACGCCCCCGGGGGGGTCACTCCACGTCCTCGCCGTCGAGGACGGGGGCGCCGCCGCCGCTGAGCTGGGCGAGGAGCTGCTGGGGGTTGCCTCCGGCGGCGAGCTGGGGGAACTGGTCGAGGAGGGCGGGGAGGTTCTGGAGGGTCATCTCGATCATGGGGCGGAGGGCCTCGGGGAGCTGACCGGAGGCGAAGAGCTGCTCGACGGCGGCCTTGAGCTGCTCGGGGTCCATCTGGGCGGCTTGCTCCAGGGCGCCGGAGGCCATCTCGTAGGGATCGACGCGGTCGCCGTAGATGAAGGCGGGGAGGTCGGGGGTCTCGCCGCGGAGGTCCTCGGTCTCCTCGTCGATCTCGTCGGCGCGGTCGAGGTTCTCCAGGGCGAGGGCGCGGATCTGGTGGCCGTCGACGATGTCGTCGTCGAGGGCGATGGCGGCGTCGGCGGTCTGGAGGGCCTCCTCCCAGCGGGACTGGTAGGCGAGGAAGGAGGCGAGCTGGAGGTGGATGAAGGGCTCTTCGGCGTCGGCGTTCAGGGCGGCGCGGGTGTTGGCGATGGCGTCGTCGAGCTTGCCCTGGAGGTAGAGGAGCTGGCTCTTGAGGAGCCAGGCCTCGATGCAGAGGTCGTCGCGCTGGAGGATGGCGTCGGCGGCGTGGAGGGCCTCGTCGGTGCGGGAGAGCACGGCGAGGAGGCGGGCGTGGTCAAGGGCGTACTCGGTGTTGTCGGGGTCGGCCTGCACGGCGAGGTGGAGGTTGTGGGCGGCGATGTCGAGGTCTTTGTCGTCGAGGGCAAAGGAGGCGCGGAGGTTGTAGGTGTCCGCGAGGAGGTCGCTGCGCTCCGCGTCGCCCTCCAGGATCGCGAGGGCCTTGTCGATGTCGAGGGCCGAGGCGCGGTGGAACTCCTTGTCGCGGAGGACCAGAGCGCGGGCGTGGAGGGCGGTGATGTGGTTGCGGTCGATGCGGAGGGCGGCGTTGAGGGCCTCGTGGGCCTCGTCCAGCTCGTCCAGGTAGTAGTGGCAGAGGCCGAGGAGCGCGAAGGGCGCGGCGTCCTCGCCGGGGGCGTCGAGGTCCGCGAGGGTCTCCAGCAGCTCGGCGGCGTCCTCGTACTCCTCCTGGCCGATGAGGGCCTCGGCGCGGAGGAGGTCGGCCTCGGGGCCTTCGGCGCCGTCGAGGGCTTCGAGGGCGGCCTCGAAGTCTTCGTCGTGGATGAGATCGCGGGCTTGGGTGAGGCGTGCGTCAGTCATGGTGTTCTGCAGGTGTGGAGGTAGCGTTGGTTGAGGTCGTTGGAGGCGATGAGGAGGGCGTCGCGCTTGGCGCGGGCCTTATGGAGCATCGCGTCAAGGAGGGGCTCCTGGCGCGCGGAGGCGGTGATCTGGGCGTCGAGCCACTCCGCGAAGCGGGCGGTGGCCTGGGTGGCCTGGCGTGAGGTCCGGAGGGTTTGCCGGAGGTTGGCGCAGACCGTCTGAGCGTTATGCGCGGTGAAGCTCTCCGCCGTCAAGGCCAGGCGGGTGAGGAGGAGGAGCCACTCCGCGTCGAAGGCCTCCAGGAGCGGCGGGAATCCTGAAAAGTAGTTGTGAATCAAGGGTTTGCAGAGTCGGAGGGCGGCCTTGGCCTCGCGGAGCCCGGCGAGCGCCTGGGATCGGTCGGCGTCCTGGCGCGGGAGGAGGAGGGCCTCGTCGCCCCAGGCGAGGCAGGCGAAGACGCGCTCGGCGTCGTCGCGGGGCTCCAGGAGAGCGGGGGGGAGATCGTCGGGGGTCGGGGCCGCCTCGGGAGCGGCCTCCTGGGGGGCCTGGGGGGCCTCTTGAGGGGCCTGGGGGGCGGGGGGAGGGGTGGGTGCTGGCCCGGAGGCGCACGCGAGGAGGGAGGCGAGGAGGAGCCCCGGGGGGGCGAGGCGCGCGCGGCGCCCCAGCCCCCCTGGGGTGGGGGAGGGGGGAGGCGTCGCCGGGTTCACCGACGGCGCCGGAGGAGGACCACCGCGCCGACGGCGAGGAGGCCGAGGAGGGCGGTGAGGGGGAGCGTCGCGCTCCGCCCGGGGGCCTGGCTGCAATCGCAGTCCTCGGCGTCTGCGCCGGGGGTGGGGGTGGGGGTGTCGGGGTTGCCGCCGTTGTTGGGGTTGTTGTTGCCGTTGTTGTCGCCTGGGGTGGCGGTGGTCTGGATGATGAAGGCGCCCGTCTCGCTCCAGGGGCCGTCGCTGGTGCCGTCGTTGGCCTTGACGCGCCAGAAGTAGCGCCCGTCGGCGAGCTGGACGTTGGTGACGCGGAGCTGGGTGGTGGCGGGGGTCTCGGCCAGGGGCGCGCTCTGGACGACGGCGCGGGTGAGGGCCTCGTCCTCGTAGACCTCGAAGGTGTAGGTCAGCGGGTCGCCGTCGGGGTCGAGGGCGTTGCGGACCGTGAGGGCCGGGGCGCGGGAGTTGACGATGGTGTTGGCGATGGGGGTGAGGAGGTCAGGGGCGGTGGGGGGATCGTTGGAGATGTTGAGGAAGAGCTCGGTGACGGCGAAGCCGCTGCTGCTCTCGCCGTCGCTGGCCTTGACGCGGACGAAGTAGAGGGTGTTGTCCTGCCAGGCGTAGTCGGGGGTCCAGGCGGTCTCGTCGCGCTGCTCGGGGACCTCCTCGGTGAGGTGGTCGGGGGTGTCGAAGGTGAGGGCGGTGTCGACCTCGAAGGTGTAGACGAGGGGGTCGCCGTCGGCGTCCACGGCGTTGCGGACGACGATGGTGATGGGGGTCTCGCGGAGGAGGGCGCGCTCCTCCTCGGGTCCGGGGAGGGGGGCGATGATGGTGGGGGTGGAGGGCTGGTCGTTGCCTTGGTTGACGGTGAAGCAGACCAGCTCGCTGAAGGGTGAGGAGGCGCCGAGGTTGTCGCGGCACTGAGCCCGCCAGCAGTAGGTGCCGTTCTCGTCGAGGGGCTCCTCGATCTGGACGGAGGTCATGCCCTGCTCGCCCTCGGGGACGGCGCCGAAGGAGGCGAGAGGCGAGGCGAGGGAGGTGCCGCGGTAGACGATGAGGGTGTAGGTGAGGGGGTCGCCGTCGGCGTCGGAGCAGTTGCCGACGGTGAGGGTGGGGGTGGTGTTGTCCACGGTCTCGCCGTCCGCAGGGGCGAGGATGTTGGGCGTGCTGGGCGGGTCATTGGCGAGGTTGATGTCGAAGCACCAGAGGTCGCTCCAGGGGCCGTTGACCGAGCCGTCGAAGGCGCGGACGCGCCAGCAGTAGGCGGTGTGGTCCTCCAGGCCGGCCTCTTCGGGGGTCTCCCAGTCGAGGGTGGGGGCGTTGTCGGCGGGGACGAGATCGGCCTCGCTGATGCGGAGGAGGTTGGGCTGCAGCTCGGCGGGGCTGTTGACGAAGTCGTAGAGCTCGATCTCGTAGGTGAGGGCGCGTCCCAGGGGAGAGACGGCGCGGAAGGAGCGGAGGGTGGGGGTGAGGGAGGCGATCTCGGTGTTGTTGCGCGGGGCCGAGAGGAGGGGAGCGGGGGGGCCGTCGAACTCGCGGGGGCTGGTGCCGTCCCGGTACTCCGCGAGGTTGTCGCGGCCGTCGAGGTCGGGGTCTTCGGTGGCGTCGATGGGGTTGGAGGGGTCGAGGCCGTAGAAGAGCTCCCAGGTGTCGGGGAGGTTGTCGCCGTCGGTGTCTGCGAAGGTGGTGCAGAGCTCCCACTCGTGGAAGACGCGCCCGAAGTCGTCATCGGAGACGAGGAGGCGGACGTTGGCGCAGCCTTCGGAGGCGGCGCGGAAGTCGGGGGTCCAGGTGACGAGGCCCTGGGGGCTGATGGTGAAGCCTTGGGGGGCGCTGATGACCTGGTAGGCGAAGGTGTCGCAGCCGGGGTCGCTGGCGGTGACCGTGTAGGTGTAGGGCACCCCTTCGGTGGCTTCTGCGGGCGGTGTGGAGGTGACGGTGGGGGGGATGTTCTGGACGATGACGCGGTGGAGGGCGACGGCGGTGGAGCCGCCGTCGTCCACGACGCGGACGGCGACGTTATAGACGCCGTTGTCGCAGAAGGTGGTGGTGAGGGTGGGCTGGGTGGTGGTCTCGTCGACGACGAAGCTTCCAGCGTAGTTGTAGTTCCACTCGTAGCGGACGATGGCGTCTCCGAGGCCGTCGCTGCCGGAGGCGTCGAGGGTGACGCTCTGGCCTTCATCGGCGCGGTCGGGTCCGGTGAGGTCGGCGGTGGGGGGGCCTTCGGTGATGACGACGGTGGCGGTGCCGGTGTCGCTGAGGCCCTGGGGGTCGGTGACGCGGAGTCGGACGGTGTAGCGTCCGTTGTTGGTGAAGGTGCAGGTGACGGCGGGTCCGGTCAGCTCGTAGGTGCCGTCGTCGTTGCAGTCCCAGGCGAAGGCGAGGGCGTCGTTGGAGGTCTCGGGGTCGAAGGAGGCGTTGCCGTTGAGGTTGACAGGTCGCCCCTCCTGGCCGGTGTAGATGTCTCCGGGGACGGCGGTGGGTCGTCCGTTGACGGTCTCGGTGACGCAGGCGCCGCTGCCGCCTGCGCTGGCGGGGGTGTTGTTGTTGCTGTTGGTGTTGGTGTTCTCACCGGGGACGCCGCCCGCGACGACGCAGGCGCCCTGGAACTGGGCCTGGGAGGCGCGTCGGATGATGACGAGTCCGCCGCCGCCGCCGCCGCCGCCGGCGCCGGTGTAGTAGTAGGCGCAGGTGGTGGACTCGCAGAAGCCGTATTCGACGCCGGGGCCGGGGTTGGCGTCGCACTGGTTGGAGCTGGTGCACTCGACGCAGCGGCCGTTGTTGCAGGGGTTTCCGCCGCACTCGGCGGAGGTGTTGCAGAGGGGTGCGCTGCCGACGCGCGCGCCCTGTCCGCCGTTGCCGCCCTGTCCGCCGCTGGCGTCGATGCGTCCGGAGCCGATGAGGTAGGTGGTGGTGATCACGACGCTGCCGCCAGCGGCGCCGCCGCCGCCGCCGCCGCCGTGGAAGAAGTCCGGCGAGGTGCCGCCTGTGCCGCCGCGTCCGCCGACGGCGGAGATGGCGCCATCGACGCGGAGGGTGTGGGCCTCGATGATGAGGTAGCCGCCGCCGCGCTCGCCGGGCTCCCCGAGGATGGCGTTGGCGCCGCCGGCGCCGCCGCCGCCGCCGCCGCCGGCGCCGAGGCGAGGGGTCTGGCCGAGGGGGGAGCCGCCGCTGCCGCCTGCGCTGCCCTGGCAGCCGCCGTCGTTGGCGTCTGCGCCGCCGCCGCCGATGCCGCCGGCGCCGATGTTGGCGGAGCCGCCGCCGCCGCCGGCGCCGGAGTTGAGCTGTCCGACGCAGGTGGGTGCGTTGGCGCCGTTGGTGCCAGCGCCGGTGCCGGAGCCCGCGCGTCCGCCCATGCCGCGTGCGCCGGGTGCGCCGCCTGCGAGGCCCGCTCGATCCGCCGAGAGGGTCCCGAAGATCTCCAGGAGGTCACCCTGGATGCGGAGCTGCGCGCCGGGCTGCGCGGAGAGGGTGACGCCGGTCTCGACGACGAGGCGTCCGATGTTGATGTGCTCGCCGGTCCACTGGGTGTCCTGGCTGATGACGACGGTCTCGTTGTTGTGGTTGGTGACCTGGGCGTCGGCCTGTGCGCCTCCCAGGAGGAGGAGAGGCGTCGCGGCGAGCGCGCCGAAGAAGATGGTGCGGAGCGTGTGGGGACTTGAGACGCGCGGGTTGCTTTCCATATCCTGCTCGGCGCTGAAGGGGTCAAGCCGCTCGACAGCGCGGGGCGTGCTGTCGAGGCGTGGCTTAGGGGGTGCCGGAGGGGACTATAGCGTAAGGGCATGTCGGCATCAACCATCCGCCCCTGGAGATGGGGGTGGGGGGGGGGGGGCCGCCCCCCCCCGCGCCCCCAGAGGAGAACCCCCCGCCCCCCCGGGCAGAGGG
>CAUJGC010000138.1 GCA_963169075.1 Myxococcota bacterium | reverse complement strand
AGTGCCCCGGACGCGGCTCAAAGAGCGGCGGTCGCTCCTCCGCGCACCGCGGCATCGCGTGCGGGCACCGCGTCCGAAACCGGCACCCCGACGGCGGGTTCAACGGCGACGGCACATCCCCCTCCAGCACGATCCGCTGCCGCGTCGCCTCCACCTCGGGGTCCGGGATCGGCACCGCCGAGATCAACGCCTGGGTGTAGGGGTGCGACGGCGCCGCATAGAGCGCCTCCGCGTCCGCCAGCTCCACCAGGCTCCCCAGATACATCACCGCGATCCGATCCGAGATGTGACGCACCGCCGCCAGATCATGCGCGATGAACAGGTAGGTCAACCCGAACTGCGCCTGGAGATCCTGCATCAAGTTCATGATCTGCGCCTGGATCGACACGTCCAGCGCGCTGATCGGCTCGTCGCACACGATGAACTCCGGCTCGCTCGCCAACGCCCGCGCGATCCCGATCCGCTGGCGCTGCCCGCCCGAGAACTCGTGCGGATAGCGACGCACAAAGCGCGGGTTCAACCCCACCACCCGCATCAGCTCCTGCACCCGCCCCTGCACCGCCGCCTTGCCGCCCGACACCAGCCCGTGCGTCTCGATGGGCTCCGCGATGATGTCACCCACCGTCATCCGCGGGTTCAACGACGCATACGGGTCCTGGAAGATCATCTGCATCCACCGCCGCACCTTGTGCAGCCGCGACGCCGACATCCCCACCAGCTCCTCCCCCCGGAACCACACCTCGCCGCCCGTCGGCTTGTGCAGCTGGAGGATCGCACGCCCCGTCGTGGACTTCCCACACCCCGACTCACCCACCAGCCCCAGCGTCTCGCCGCGCCGGATCTGGAAGCTCACCCCGTCCACCGCCCGCACACGCGCCACCTCCCGGCGACGCAGCAGCCCCTTGTAGATCGGGAAGTGCTTCTCCAGACCCTTGATCTCCAGCAGGACCTCCCCGGCCCCGGCTCCTCCCTGCTCATCGGACACGGCTCATCTCCTCCGCCTTGCGGGAGGCGTAGGCGTCCCGCTCCTCCACCGACATCGCCCGCACCTCGTCGGCGCGCCAGCACGCCACCTCGTGCCCCGAGCCGTAGACCTTCACCTCCGGGAACGCCTCCTTGCAGCGCGCCTCCGCGAACGGACACCGCGCCGCGAACGGGCACCCCGGCAGCGGCTTCGCCACGTTCGGCGGCAGCCCCGGGATCGGGATCAGGCGCCCGTCCCCGTGCGCCCCCTCGTCCAGCCGCGGCACGCTCCGCAGGAGCCCGATGGTGTAGGGGTGCGACGGCGCCTTGAAGAGCGCCTTCGTGTCTGCACGCTCCATCACACGCCCCGCGTACATCACCATCACCCGGTCGCTGATCCCCGCCACCACCCCGAGATCGTGCGTGATCATGATCACGCTCGTGTCGAAGTCGTCACGCAGCCCCCGGATCAGCTCCAGGATCTGCGCCTGGATCGTCACGTCCAGCGCCGTCGTCGGCTCGTCCGCGATCAAGAGCGACGGGTTGCACAAGAGCGCCATCGCGATCATCACCCGCTGACGCATCCCCCCCGAGAACTGGTGCGGATACTGGTCGTAGCGACGCGCCGGGTCCGGGATGCCCACCTTGCGCAGCATCTCGATCCCCTTCTCCCGACGCTCCGCCTTCCCCAGCGACGTGTGGATCTCCAGCACCTCCTCCAGCTGCCGGCTCACCTTCAAGAAGGGGTTCAGGCTCGTCATCGGGTCCTGGAAGATCATCGAGATCTTGTTCCCCCGAAGCTCCCGAAGCTCCTTCGGGGAGAGCTTCAAGAGATCCCGACCCTCGAAGAAGGCCTGGCCGCCTGCGATGAAGCCCGGCGGCATGGGGATCAAGCCCATCATCGCCAGCTGCGTCACCGACTTCCCCGACCCCGACTCCCCCACCACCCCCAGGATCTCGCGGCGACGCAGCGTCATCGACACCCCGTCCACCGCACGCACCACGCCCTCGTCCGTCTTGAAGTAGCAGCGCAGCTCCTCGACCCGCAGCACCTCGTCTCCTGCTGACATCGCCGCCACCTCAGTCCTTCTTCAGCTGGGGATCCAGCGCGTCCCGCAGCCCGTCGCCCAGAAAGTTCAAGCTCAAGAGCGTCACCGCCAGCGCCAGCCCCGGATAGAGGATCAGCCACGGGTAGAGCTCCAGATACTCACGCCCCTCGCTCGCCAGCGAGCCCCAGGACGCGTCCGGCGGCTGCACCCCCAGCCCGAGGAAGCTCAAGAACGCCTCCTCCAGCATCACCGCCGGCACCAGCAGCGTCGAGTACACGATGATCGGCCCCAGCGCGTTCGGGATCAGGTGCTTGAAGATGATCTTCGCCTTGCTCACCCCGATCGACTCCGCCGCCTCCACGAACTCCCGACCCTTCAACGAAATGATCTGGCCGCGCACGATCCGGCTCATCGTCAGCCACTGCACCGCGCCGAGCGCCAGGAAGAGCAGCAGGATGTCCTTCCCGAACACCACCATCAGCAGGATCACCAGGAACATGAACGGCAAACCGTAGAGGATGTCCACGATCCGCATCATCAGGTTGTCCGTCCGACCGCCCAGAAAACCCGCCGTCGCACCCCACGTCACCCCGATCACGAAGCTCACCAGCGTCGCCAGCAGCCCCACCGCCAGCGAGATCCGACCCCCGTAGATCAGCCGCGTCAAGAGATCCCGACCCCGCGTGTCCGACCCCAGGAGGTGCGGCTTCGGCTCCGGCACCCCCGGGAACTCCGCCGCCGCCAGCCGACGATCCCCGTCCTTGTCAAAGCGGCGGATGTAGGCGTCCGCCTCCTCCCGGGGGAAGACGTCGGTGAACTTCCACGTCTCCTCCATCACCACCCGGCCATCCCCGTCCTCGTCCAGCGAGGACCACTGCCCCTCCGGCCCCACCAGCCCGTGCGGCGCCGCCTCGAACTCCGCCGCCGAGAGCGCGCCGTCCCCGTCCACGTCAAAGCGCCCGAACTCCAGCCGCTGGAGCGCCTGGTTGATCTCCACCGTCGTGACCTGGCCGTCCCCGTTCGTGTCCACCGACGCCAGCGGGCGCTCCTCCAGCGAGGAGAACGTCATGTGCACCGTCGGCACGCTCCGCGCCCCCGGCGGCTTGATGACGTAGGAGAGGTGCGTCTCCTCCTGCGTGAAGCGCGTCCCATACGACGACACCACCCCCGCCAGCAGCGAGATCAGGATCATGAAGAGCACCACGATCCCGCCCGCCACCGCCGCGCGGTTCTTCAAGAGACGGCGCGACGCGTCCCGCCACAAGCTCGTCCCGGCGACAAGCTCCTCCCTCTCCTCGGCCATCCTCGCTCCCTCACTCGTAGCTGACACGCGGGTCCAGCACGGTATACAGAAGATCCACCACCAGATTCAGAACGACCAGCAAGAGCGAGTAGACGATCATCACGCCCAGGACCAGGTTGTAGTCCCGCGCCAACGCCGCGCGCACGAAGTGCGTCCCCACCCCCGGCAGCGTGAAGATCTCCTCGATCACCACCGAGCCCGTCATCATCGCCGCGAACGACGGCCCGAGGTACGACACCACCGGCAGGAGCGACCCCTTCAGCGCGTGGCGCATCACCACCAGCCGCTCGGTCAACCCCTTCGCTCGCGCCGTCCGGATGTAGTCCTGACGGATCACCTCCAGCGTCCCGCCCCGGGTCAGCCGCGCGATGTACGACGCGAAGTACATCCCCAGCGCCACCGACGGCAGCACCGAGTCCGTCCACGTGTTCCACCCCCCCGTCGAGAACCACCCAAGCCCCAGCGCGAACACCAGGATCAAGACCGGCCCCAGCACGAAGTTGGGCACGCTCACGCCCACCATCGCCGTCCCCATCGCCACGTAGTCCTGCCAGCGGTTCTGCTTCAGCCCCGCCACCAGCCCCGCCGGCACGCCCAGCAAAAGCGCCACGATCAGCGCCTGCAACCCCAGGTGCATCGAGTACGGCAGCGAGCCGCCGATGATCTCGCCCACCGTCGGGTCCTGCGTGAAGCTCGGCCCCAGATCCCCCCGGAGCAGCCCGCCCAGGTACGCGAAGTACTGGGTCTGGCCCCACTCCAGCGGGTTCACCATCACGTGCACCGGCCCCAGCTCCACCTCCGACGGCGGCGTCTGGAACACGATCGGCAACGCCTCCCGATCCCCCGCCTCCGGCGGCACGTAGACCGGGAAGACCGGCTTGTCCAGGTTGTACTTCGCCAGCTGGTTCTGCATCGCCACCGCGTCCACCGCCCGATCCTTCGCGAACGGGTTCCCCGGCACGGCCCGCACCATCACGAAGCTGATCGTGACGATGATCCACATCACCAGCACGCTGCTCATCAGACGCTTCAGGATATATCGACCCATGGATCCCTCGACGCGACGCCGCTCAGCGCAGGCGCATGTACTTCACCAGGTGGACGTCCCGGTTGTTCGCTCCAAAGCCCTCCACCCGCGTCGAGACCAGCGCCGCGTTCCGGTAGAAGTAGATCGGGATCACCGGCATCGCCGCCATCAGCTTCTCCTCCGCGTCCGCCTGCATCGCGAAGCGCTTCTTCGGGTCCGCCTCCGCCTGCGCGCCGAGCACCAGCTGATCGTAGGCCGGATCACCCCACCCCGTGTCGTTGTTCCCGTTCCCCGAGGTCATGATGATCAAGAACGTCTCCGGATCGCTGTAGTCCCCGATCCACCCCGCCCGCGCGATCTCGAAGTTACCCTTGTCCACCGCCTCCAGGTACGTCTTCCACTCCATGTTCTCCAGCTTGATCGTGATCCCCAGCTCGCGCTTCCACATGTCCTGGATGATCTCCGCCAGGAGCTTGTGGTTCTCGTCCGTGTTGAAGAGCAGCGTCGTCTCCGGGAACCCCTTCCCCTCCGGATAGCCCGCCTTCGCCAGCAGGTCGCGCGCCTTGTCCGGGTCGAAGTCCAGCTTCGTCTTCGGCGTGTAGCCCGGCATCTCCGGCACGAAGCCGCCCGCAGGCAAGGGCAGCCCCTTCAACGTCCGCTGCACCAGCGCCTTGCGATCCACCGCCAGCGCCAGCGCCTGACGCACCTCCGCCTTCCCCAGCGCCTCGTTCGCCTTGACGTTCACCCGGTAGAAGTACGTCCCCAGCAGCGGGTCCATCCGGAACTCTTTGTAGCCCCGCAGCGCCGGGATCTGACCCACCGGGATGCCGCCGCTCATGATGTCCAGCTGACCCGACTTGAACGCGTTCAGCTGCGCCGTGTTGTCCTTGATGATCCGGATGCGCACCTTCGGGATCGACACGTTCGCCTTGTCCCAGTACGCCTCGCTGCGCTCCAGCAGCAGGTGCTGCTGGTGCTCGTACTTCGCCAGCTTGTACGCCCCGTTCCCGATGTAGTGCTCCGGCTTCACCCAGTCCTCACCGTGGGCCTCCACCGTCTTCTGATGCACCGGGAAGAAGGTGTAGAAGGCGAAGAGCTCCGTCAGGTAGGGCGTGGGGTTCACCAGCTCCACCTTCAGGGTCCGCTCGCCCTCTGCCTTCACCCCCACCGTCTCCCAGTCTTTCGTCTCCCCCTTGCGATACGCCGCAGCCCCCTTGAAGATGTCCAGCATCTCCGCGTAGTCCGCGTCAAAGCCCGGCGTCAGCACCCGCTTCCACGCGAACACGAAGTCCGAGGCCAGCACCGGGTCCCCGTTGCTCCACTTCGCGTCCTCGCGCAGCTGGATCGTCCACACCCGGCCGTCCGCCGACACCTCGTGCGACTTCGCCGCCCCGTACACCGGCGCCCCCGAGTCCTGCGACGGCATCCAGAGCCCCTCGAAGCAGTTGAACGCCAGCATCCCCTCCGGCGCCCCCGACATCTTGCCCGGGTCCATCGTCTCCGGCGAGCCCGCGATCACCAGCGCCAGCGTGTCCGCCTCCTCCGCCTTCGCCCCCTCCTGGAGGAGCGCGCCGCCGGTCGTGGCCCCTGCGCCGTTCGTCGCCGCGCCATGCGTCGCCGGAGGCTCGCCACCCGGCCCCGTCTTCTCCCCCTTGCACCCCACCGCCAGGAGTGTCAGGAGCGCCAGGCTCAACCCCACCGACCACGCGCGACGACCTCGCAAGAACGCCATCTCTCCTCTCCTCACTGCTTGAGATGTCTCGACAGAGCGCCGCTCCGCGCGGCGTGCGCACCACGGCAGACCGCCCCTTGTACACGCCTCCGCGAAGCCCGGTCAAGACCGCCCCCGTCTTGCCCCGCGCCGCGACCTGTGCCAACGTCACCCGCCGCCGCGCCCCAGGACGGGCCGCCGCGCCCTCCCCTCCACGCCCCGCCCCGACCATGACCCCTCAAGCCTGGCTCACCCTCGCGGTCCTCGTGCTGATGTTCATCGCCCTCCTCAAGGAGGTCCTCGGCCCCGACATCATCATGTTCACCGCCCTCACCGTCCTCTGGGCCGCAGGCGTCATCTCCACCGCCGAGGCCACCGCAGGCTTCTCCAACCCCCAGGTCCTCACCGTCGCCCTCCTCTTCGTCGTCGCCGCCGCCGTCCAGGCCACCGGCGCCCTCCGCGCCCTCCAGCGCGTCATCCTCGGCCGCCCCGCCCACCCCGCCCTCACCCTCGCCCGCCTCACCGTCCCCATCGCCGCCCTCTCCGCCTTCCTCAACAACACCCCCCTCGTCGCCATGTTCATCCCAAGCATCCGCGACTGGGCCCAGCGACACAAGCAGCCCCCCTCCCGCCTCCTCATCCCCCTCTCCTACGCCGCCATCCTCGGCGGCACCTGCACCCTCATCGGCACCTCCACCAACCTCGTCGTCAGCGGCCTCCTCGAAGCCAACGACCACCCCCCCTTCGCCCTCTTCGAGCTCTCCCCCGTCGGCCTCCCCGTCGCCGCCGTCGGCCTCGCCTTCCTCGCCCTCCTCGGCCCCCGCCTCCTCCCCGACCGCCAGGCCCCCGCCCTCGACTCCCAGGACACCCGCGAGCAGCGCGACTACGCCTTCACCGCACGCGTCCTCCCCACCTGCCCCCTCCGCGACAAGACCATCGAAGACGCCGGCCTCCGACACCTCGACGGCCTCTTCCTCGTCGAGATCCGACGCGGCGCCCGACGCCTCGTCCCCGTCCGACCCACCGACCTCGTCCGCGAGGGCGACTCCCTCATCTTCTACGGGCGACCCGACACCGCCGCCGCCCTCCTCGCCACCCCCGGCCTCACCGCCGACGACATCCACGACGACTACGACCACCCACCCTCCCACCAGCACCTCGCCGAGATCGTCGTCCGCGAGAGCGCCCCCCTCGTCGGCACCACCCTCCGCGACTTCAACTTCCGACGGAAATACGACGCCGCCGTCATCGGCATCTTCCGCGACGGCGAGCGCCTCCGCGAAAAACTCGGGGACGTCACCCTCCGACCCTGGGACACCCTCCTCGTCCTCGCCGCCGACGGCTTCACCTCCACCTGGCGCGACTCCCCCGACTTCTACCTCCTCGCCGACGCCGACGAGCCCCCCACACGCCTCACCCCCCACACCGCCCTCGCCCTCCTCACCCTCACCCTCATGATCGGCGCCATCGCCGCCCAGCTCCTCCCCACCCTCCTCGCCGCCGCCATCGCCGCCGCCACCCTCACCCTCACCCGCGCCATCCAGCCCGCTCAGGCCCGCAAGAGCGTCGATCTCTCCGTGATCCTCGTCATCGCCTCCTCCTTCGGCATCAGCGCCGCCGTCCGCACCTCCGGCCTCGCAGACCACGCCGCCGCCCTCGTCCAACACCTCGCCCAGGGCGCCCCGCCCCTCCTCGCCCTCGCCCTCATCTACCTCCTCTGCACCGTCGTCACCGAGCTGCTCTCCAACGCCGCCGCCGCCGCCCTCGTCTTCCCCATCGCCCTCTCCACCGCCGAGCGCCTCCACCTCGACCCCCGCCCCTTCGCCCTCGCCATCGCCATCTCCGCCTCCCTCGCCTTTGTCACCCCCATCGGCTACCAGACCAACCTCCTCGTCTACGGACCCGGCGGCTACCGCTTCACCGACTTCACCCGCATCGGCGCCCCCCTCGCCCTCCTCACCGGCGCCACCACCCTCCTCACCCTCGCGTGGCTCTACGACCTGGGGTGACCCCCCCGGCCCCGTAACGTCCTGCTGCGCTTCGCTTCACAGGACGAACGGGGCCGGTCCCCCCCGTGACGGCAACCCCCCCGGCCCCGTAACGTCCTGCTGCGCTTCGCTTCACAGGACGAACGGGGCCGGTCCCCCCCGTGACGGGGGGACACCGACGGGGCGCTGGGGGCGCTGGGGGCGCTGGGGGCGCTGGGGGCGCTGGGGGCGCTGGGGCGAGCGGTGGCGAGCGAGCGGAGCGAGGCGAGCGAGGATCATGTCGGTGTCCCCCCGTCACGGGGGGGACCGGCTCCGTTCCTCCGGGCGAAGAGCCCGGAGGTTACGGAGCCGGGGGGGTTGCCGGCACGGGAGGGACGGGGGGGTCGCGAGCCCCTCCAGGCGTGCCTGGATCGCGTCGCGCGCGGCGCGGAAGCGCTCCAGGCGCGCGGCGTCGTCCAGCGCTTGATCCTTCACGTCGGGATCGGGCAGCGGCCAATGCAGGCGCCGGGCGCTCTTGAGGAAGACCGGGCAGACCTCCTCCTCGCAGAGCGTGATCACCAGATCGACGCTGGCAGGATCGATCGTCTCGACCGACTTGGAGGCGTGGTCTGCCAGGCTGATCCCGATCTCTTCCATGGCGCGGATGGCGTAGGGGTTGACGCGTGACGGCGAAGACCCCGCCGACTGCACCCGCACCCCGGCGCCCAGCGCTCGCCGCGCGAGCCCTTCGGCCATCTGGGAGCGCGCCGAGTTGGCCACGCAGAGGAAGAGGACGCTGGAGAAGTCATACGGCGCGCTCATGAAGCCACCTCCGGGTTGGAGGACGCCGGGAACCACCCCCGCGTCCGGTTCGCAAAGGCCACCAGCGAGAGCATCACCGGCACCTCGATCAACACCCCCACCACCGTCGCCAGCGCCGCGCCCGACGAGAGCCCGAAGAGGCTGATCGCCACCGCCACCGCCAGCTCAAAGAAGTTCGACGTCCCGATCATCGCAGCTGGCGCCGCGACGTCGTGCGGCAGCCGAAGCACCTTCGCCAGACCGTAGGCGACGGCGAAGATCCCGTAGCTCTGCACCAGGAGCGGCGCCGCGATCAACGCGACCCGCAGCGGCTGCGCGACGATCGTCTCGGCCTGGAAGCCAAAGAGCAGCACCACGGTCAGCAGCAGGCCCAGGATCGACGTCGGCTTCAGCCGCTCCCCCAGCCGCTCCAGCGCCCCCTCGCGCCCGCGCAGCAGGCGCTGCGTCACGACCCCGGCTCCCAGCGGGATGACCACAAAGATCACCACCGACGCCAGGAGCGTCTCCCAGGGCACCACCAGCTCCGTCACCCCCAGGAGCATCCCCGCGATGGGCGCGAACGCAAACACCATGATCAGATCGTTGATGGACACCTGCACCAGCGTGTAGTTCGCGTCGCCGCGCGTCAGGTGACTCCACACAAAGACCATCGCCGTGCAGGGCGCCACCCCCAGCAGGACCATCCCGGCGATGTACTGCTGCGCGTCCTCCACCGGCACCAGCCCGGCGAAGACATGCTCAAAGAAGAGCACCCCCAGCGCAGCCATCGTGAACGGCTTGATCAACCAGTTGATGACCAGCGTCAGCGCCAGCCCACCCGGACGACGACGCACGTCTTTGATGCAGCCCAGATCCACCTTCAACATCATCGGATAGATCATCAGCCAGATCAGCAGCGCCACGACCAGGTTGACGCGCGCCCACTCCAGCGTCGCCACCGCCTCGAAGGCGCCGGGCGCCAGGAGGCCCAGGGCCACCCCGGCGCCGATCGCCAGCGCGACCCAGAGCGAGAGATACCGCTCAAAGACACCCATCCTCGACCTCCTCAAGCCGCTGCACCAACGCTTTGAAGAGCTGCACCGTCGCAGGCTCCACGCAGTAGCACACCCGGGGACCGTCCACCTCGCCGCGGATCAGCCCGGCCTCCTTCAACACCTTCAGGTGCTGAGACACCGTGGACTGCGCCAACGGCAGCTCGTCCACGATCTCGCCGCACACACACGACGCGCGGCGCAGCAAGATCCGCACGATCGCTACGCGCGCCGGGTGACCCAACGCCTTGGCGAGCTGCGCCAGACGCTCATCTGCCGCAGCACCCTCCGGCACCTCCAGCACCGCCTGAGCAGGCGGACAACACAGCTCCTGGGGCTCTCTCAACGCCATGCCCTCCCAAGCAAACGTTCATCGACGATTTACGATAGAAGACCGCAGCTGTCAACCCGTCCTGGCACGACCCAGGCGACAACGGGGTCAGGGCGTGTTAGAGTGGTCGTCCTACGGGCGATCCGGGGGCTCCTGGGTCGCGCAGACGCCAGGAGCGCTTTATGACGGGTCCTCAAGACGAGGTCTATCACCTGCTGCGATGCCTCATCAAGATGGCGGTGGCGGATACGATCCTGCACGACGCGGAGTTCGAGCTGCTGGATCATCTGGTGCGCTCGCTGGGGCCGCTGGACGCGGAGACGTGGGAGCGGGCGTGGGCGGAGGTCCAGGGCGGGGCGTCGGATGAGGACATCCTGCGCGCGGTGCCGGACAACCCGCGGCTGCACCGCTTCATCCTGCGGGAGATGGTGACGCTGGCGCTGGCCGACGGCGCCATCGCCTCCACCGAGCACGATCTCCTGGCGAAGACGGCGCGGCGCTTCGGGCTGGACGCGGACCTGGATCGCTTCGTGGACTGGGCCTACCGGGCCCAGGCCATCGCGGAGGAGGGGGAGCGCCTCCTCGACCCGCAGCCTTGAGGTCGGGCGTGGGGGAGACGGCGCGAGCGCTGGCGGGGCCGCTGCTGGGGTCGCTGGTGTTGGGCGGGGTGTTGAACCTCTCCCCGATGATCCGCGCGGCGGACGCGCGCAGCCTGCTCCTGGTGGCGCTGGCGGCGTCGTTCGCGGCCCCTGCGGGGTGGCTGCTGCGCAGCGACGCGGCGCGGGCGCGGCTGGAGACGGCGCGGTCGCGGGCGGCGTGGTATGCGGCGGTGGCGTGGCTGCCAGCGGCGGTGACCTTCGGGGCGTCGTGGGCGCTGACGCCGGCGTGCGGGGTGGCGCAGGGGCTGGCGGCGGCGCTCTTCGGGCTGGCGCCGGGGACGGCGCTCTCGTTCGCGCTCTGCGAGGCGCTGGAGGCGTCGCCGCTGCGGTCGCGGTGGCTGCGGGTGGCGGTGATGGTGGCGCTTGGGGTGGGGCTGCTTGGG
>CAUJGC010000137.1 GCA_963169075.1 Myxococcota bacterium | reverse complement strand
CACCACCCGCGACCCCACGCACACAAAGTCCAGCTCATCCTCCGGCAGCGGCATCCACGTCCCGTTCTCCGAGCTCAGGTCCTGAAGCTGCACCCGACCTCCGCCCAGATCCTCCACCAGCAGGTGCTTCGACCCCACGCTCGGGTGCGCGATCAGCACATCACAGCTCTCCGCGTCCGCCCCAAGGATCGCGGACGCGCCCGGCTTCAAGCTGAACGAGGACTCATTGTATTCAATCTTCATCAAAACATCACCTCTTTATAATCAAATCATGGAATCAACACCACGCCCGCCGAGTCCAGCGTGACGTGGACCTGACCCTTCGCCGCGTCGAAGCTCCAGCACGCGCCGACCTCGCACGGCCCGGACGGCAGCGGCGACGCGGCCTCCTCGCCGCGGCGCAGCGTCACCTCCGACGGCGCCGCCTCCACCCCAAGCACCGTCAGCCGCACCCGCGTCGGCGTCTGCACGTAGCGCGGGTCCTGATCGGCGTCGGGGGCCTCCAGGCCAAGCTCCACCTCCACGCCCGACGCGCTCCGCGACGCCCGCACCCGCACGCCGTCCACAAAGGCCGCCTCGCGGACGGTGGGGCCGGGCGCCAGGAGGAGCTGGCGCTCACGCACCGCTCCGTAGCTCAGGCGCCCGGGCGCAGCGAACATCGTCTCCACCTCGGGCGAGCCCAGCGGGATCGCGGCCCCCTCCCGCACCAGGAGCGGGATCGTGTCCAGCCCGCCGGGGCGCACGACCTGGCCCGGGCCCTCCAGCCGCTCCCCGCTCCACCAGTCCCACCACACACCGGGCGGCAGCCAGAGCGACCGCTCCGTCGCCCCCGCCTCCACCACCGGGGCCACCAGCAGATCCGGCCCGAAGAGGTAGCTCAGCTCCGCCTCGGCGGACGACGCCTCCGGCGCCTCCGGCCACGCATACACCAGCGGCCGCACCAGCGGCGCACCCGTCCGGTGCGCCTCCTCAAGCCCCTGGTGGACATAGGGCACCAGCTGCATCCGCAGCCGCAGCGCCTCGCGGGTGATCCGCAGCGCCTCCGCCGAGTACGCCGTGTCCGCTGTCCACGGCATGTGCGACCCGCCGCCGCCGCCCAGCTGCGTCACCGCGCTCAACACCCCCACCCAGAGCCAGCGCAGCAGCACCTCCTCCTCGGGCGTCCCCCCCCGATACCCCCCCACGTCCGACCCGAAGCACGGGTAGCCGCTCAACCCCAGCGTCTGATGCGCGATGATCGCCGCCGGCAGCCCCCCCACGTTCAGCTCACCGCTCGCCTTCACCCCGTGGACGCTCAGATCGTTGTCCAGATCCCCGGGCCAGATGCACGTGTTCCACACCTGATCCCCCGGCGTCCCCGTCCGGCTGATGTGGAACCCCGGCTCCCCAAGCCCCGCCTCGAAGCCCTCGATGATCGTCTTGTGGTAGAGCGCCGAGTACCACGACTTCATCGTCAGGTTCGTCTCACCGTTATGAAAGAACACAAAGAGCCGGAAGTTCAAGAGGTTGGGCTGGAGATACTCATCCCAGTCCATCTTGGTCCCCACCGCCCCGAGCGCCGTCACCCGGCGCAGCAGCGCCTGCACCCGCGCCGCGGCGTCCGGGTGGGAGTAGTCGATGTGCGCCCCCGGACCGCCGCCCCACGGCAGGACGAGCGGCGCGCCGTTCTCCTGGCTCACCAGCCACCCCGCCGCCAGGAACTCGGCGTAGAGACCCTCGCTCGCGTCCTCCGCCTCCCCAAGATCCGAGCCCCCCGGCGTGTTGAGCTGCGGGCTGTGGTGCAGCATCACCCGGAGCCCCTCCCCGTGGATCGCCTCGAAGAGCCCCTCCGGGTCCGGGAAGCGCGAGGCGTCAAAGCGCCAGTTGTGGTAGTACGACGACCAGGGGCGATCGATCCAGATCACCGACACCGGCACACCGGCCGCGCGCGCCCGCGCGATGTCGTCCAGCGCCTCGGCGCCGTCCCGGTTCTCGTTCCGCCAGAAGTGCGGCCCCAGCGCCCAGATCGGCACCCGCGCCGGGCGCCCCGCCAGCGACGCGTAGCGCCCGACCCACTCCGGCAGCCCCGCCACCGCCGCCAGGTGCACCCGCAGCCGCGGCGAGAGCGACGTCGTCCGCGCCACCGAAGCCTCCGTCGCCCCCATGTCCATCGCAGACGGGTAGCGATCCTCCGCGTAGAGCCCATACCCCGCCGTCGAGGCGTACGCCCCCACCGGCACGTGCACCTCGTTGGTCCCCGTCTCCGAGTCCTCCCGAGCCTGGGTCAGCAGCTCCCGGATCAACCCCCGGCTGTCCACTCGGTCAAACAGCTCGCCAAACCCATAATATCCCTCACCTTCTGACGCGCGCAGGTTCAGGCTGGTGTAGACCAGCGCGTCCACCGCCGGGCGCTCGATCTCCAGCGTCACGCCCTCGGCGCTCGTCCCGGCCCAGAGGCGCACCTCGGGTCCGGGCGCCCCGTCATCGTCGGCGGTGGCGACGATGACCTCCAGCCCGCCGCCCTCCAGGCGACCGGCGGCCAGCACCTCGGTCGCGCCGTACCAGCGCACGTCGGGCGCGCCGCGCCGCTCCACGGTCAGCGTCGGCTCGTAGTAGGTGCTGGGGCTCCAGCGCGTCGCGTGCCCCACCGCCACAGGCGCGTGGCGCGCCCCGGGCGCCTGCGCGGACGCCGCCCGCGACGCCCCGTCCGCCCCCTCCAGCGTCAGCCCGAAGGGCGCGCGCTGGATCACCAGCCGCGTCCCGGCCCCCGACACCTCCAGCGCCCCCTCCACCGCCTCCCCCGACGGCGCAGGCCAGGCGGCCCACGGCGGCCCCGGCGCGTCGGCGTCCGCGTCCTCCCCGTCGGCGTCCTCCGCGCCGGCGTCCTCGGCGGACGCGGCATCCGCCGCCGCGTCCGCCTCCTCGGCGCCGGCGTCTGCCGGCGGCGCCGGCGCCGGGGGATCGTCTCCACAGGCGACGAGCAGCGCCAGCGCTGCGCCGAACCAGACCGCAGCGCAGCGCAGCTCAGAGCGCATAGGTGACCCCCAGGAGGAAGAGCGTGGTGTAGTCGAACTCGACCTTGTACTGCCCCCGGTTGGCGGCGCTGACGTAGTTGTCGAAGCGGTCGGGGGTGGTGGCGCCTGCGGTGGGGTTCCAGGCGAAGCGCACCTCCAGCGGCAGCCGCACCTGCCCCACGTCCACCTCCACCCCGGCGCTGGCCGCCAGCTCCAGCGTCGTCACTGACCGGGTCTGGAGCACCAGCTGATCCCGGGACGGGATGTTCTGCTCCCGCACCTCCGAGGTCGTCTTCAGCCCGAGCCCCAGATCAAAGCCCAGCCCGCCCACAAAGTGCAGCACCTCCAGCGCCTTGACCCGCCCCTTCACGGTCCACGGCACCCGCACCACGTCCGCCGTCACCAGCACCTCGCGGGCCATCGCGTCCTGGCGCTCGAAGGCCGTCGCGGTGGCGTGGACGTAGAGGAGCCCCACCTCCAGGCCCAGGCTCGGCAGCAGCTCCCAGAGCGTGTAGGACGCGCCCACCAAGAAGCCGGGCCCCGTAAACGCGCTCCCCGAGAGCAGCGTGTCACCGCCCGCCGGATCGTCGGGGCGATCCAGCAGGTGGTAGGACACCCCGAAGCGGAAGGTCGCCGCCTGCTCCAACCCCTCCGCCGCCGCAGGCTCCTCAGCGGCCTCACCGCCGGGCACCAGCTCCTCCAGCGGCGCCCCCTGCGCCGAGGCCGCACCCCAGGAGAGCGCTCCACAGACCAAAAACAAAGCAGATGAAATGCAAATACGCATCAAAATTACCTGTATCCAGCGTTCATCCGAGCGGCGCCGCCCCAAGCAGCCCACGTGCAGACGCGTCATGATGGCGCGCCGCTGCGGCGAAGTAAAGGGGGCGCGCGCGGGGGCATGGCGCGGCCGGGGCGCCTCTGCTACCCTCTCCGGCGGGTCTTGACCTTCCCCTGGCATCTCAGCGTCGGAGCCTGCCCTATGACCTCCCCTCTTCGGCCCTTCGCGCCTGCCCTGCGCCCGCTCCTCCTCCTCGGCGTCCTCGCTGCCGCGGCGTGCAGCGACGACCCCGCCACGCCGGGCGGCGATCCGGGCGCCAACAGCGCAGCCAACAACGCCAACAACGCACCGAACAACAGCGTCAACAACGCACCGAACAACAGCGTCAACAACGCTATCAACAACGCACCGAACAACGGCATCAACAACGCCCCCCACAACGCGGTCAACAACACCCCGACCAACAACGCCACCAACAACCCGACCAACAACGCCACGAACAACCCGGGCTGCGCCGACGACGCGGCGCCGCGCTGCGACGGCGCCGCGGCGGTCATCCGCTGCGTGGACGGGCAGGAGGTCACCGCGCCTTGCGGCGACGGCGCGCGCTGTGAGGGCGCGGGGGTGTGCGTGGTGGAGGAGCCCCGCTGCGCGCCGGGGGCGGCGCGCTGCCAGGGCGACGGCCTCCGCGAGGTGTGCGACGCCTCCGGCGCCGGGTGGTCGGCGGCGCCCTGCCCGGAGGGCGCGACGTGCCAGGGCGACGGGGCGTGCGAGGTGATCGAGGGGCCGCTCTGCACGCCGGGGGCGACGGCCTGCGACGCGGACGGGCAGGTGGTGCGCTGCGCGGACGACGGCGCCTCCTTCATCGAGCCGACCCCGTGCGAGGACCCCGAGACGCGCTGCGCAGGGGGCGCCTGCGTGACGCCGTGCGAGGAGGCGGCGCTGGGCCTGGGGAGCGAGCGCTCCAACCTCGGGTGCGAGTTCTGGACGCTCATGCTGGAGGGCGCCCCCACCGCGGCGCCTGCCGTCGCGCTCCTCAACCCGGGCGAGGAGGCGGTCCGCTTCACGGTGCTGGACTCCTACCGGGAGCCGGAGGACGTGGTGCCGCAGGCGGCCTCGGGCGGCGTGGTGGTCCGCACCCAGGTCTGGGACGCGGCGGGCGCCGTCGCCTTCGAGCCGGCGGGGGTGCTGGAGGGCGTGGAGATCCCGCCGGGCGGCGGCGCGCTGGTCCTCTTGCGGCGCAAGCGCCCGCTGGGGCTGGACACGGACGTGCGGCGTGGGCTGACGAACGCGTGGCAGGTGGTGACGACGGGGCCGGTGGCGGCCTTTCAGTACGGCGGGTATTGCTGTGAGGGCGGCAACAACACCGACGCGACCCTCCTCCTCCCGGTGCGCCCCGACGACACGCGCTTCATCGCCTCGGGGCCGGCCAACGGCTACCTGACGACGCTGGGGCTGCGCGAGAACACGCAGCTTTTGGCGGAGCTGACCCGGACCGACCTGCGCAACCCCTCGCTGGAGGCCACGCCGGCGGCGAACGGCGACCTCTACCTCCGCCTCATCGACTACGACCAGCTCCACCTCCAGCCCAACCGCGACAACCAGGCGGACGCGGTGGATCTCTCGGGGACGCGCTTCACCAGCGACGCCCCGGTCGCCCTCTTCGCCGGGCACGTCGAGGCCAAGCTCCCCTTCGGGACGGCCACGGGGGATCACGTCGAGCACCAGGTGCCGCCGCTGGGCACCTGGGGGCGCCGCGCGGTGATCGCGACCCCGCCGCCCCGCGCCGCCGCGCCGGACACCAGCGGCGAGCGCCTCTACCTGAAGCTGACGTGCGGCGAGGAGGCGGCGGAGGTGGTGATGGACCCGCCGCTGGCGGAGGTGGCGACGGGGGGGCCCACCGCCGCCTCCGGGGTCACGGACTGCCGCGAGCGGGTGAGCGGCGGCGTCCTCCGCCTCGAACCCCGCGAGAGCTGCGAGGTCGCCATCGGCGGCGCCGTCGCGCTGGAGAGCACCGCGCCCTTTTTGGCGGGCACCCTCACCTCCTCGGCCTCCACCGTCGGGGAGCCCCTGCTGGACGAGCTGCGCGGCGATCCGGCCCTCATCCTCTGGCCCAGCGTGGAGCAGCACCGCGAGGTGGCCCGCTTCCTCGTCCCCCCCTCCTGGGAGCGCGTCGATCTCCTCATCGTCGCGCCGGAGAGCGCCGCCCTGGAGCTGGACGGCGAGCCCCTCCTGGAGCCCGGCGAGCCGGTCGGCGCCAGCGGCTTCGCCGCCTGGACCCTCCCCATCGGGGAGGGCCCCCACGTCCTCCGCGCGCCAGGCGGCGCCCGCTTCGGCGCCGCCGTCCTCGGCGTCGGGCGCTACGCCGCCTGGGGCTTCACCGCGGCGATGGGCCTTTGATGGAGGCGAGGCGGGTTGGGTGTTGACGGTGACCGGGCGTTGAATCTAATTTAACGTCTGTGTGCCGTGAACCCTTCCCGACAGGAGCCTGACGCGATGCGAGCCCTACCCACCGCCCCCTCCACACGTCTCCTCGCCGCTGCCCTCGCCCTCCTCACCCTGGCAGCCCTCGCCGCCGATCCGTCAGACGCCTACGCCAACGGCTTCACCATCCCCGACAACGGCACCAAGTCCGTAGGACGCGGCGGCGGCTACATGCTCGGCGCCACCGGCCCCGAGGTCATCTACTACAACCCCGCCCTCCTCACCCGCCTCAAGGGCTTCCACCTCACCCTCGACGTCAACCTCCTCAACCTCGACGCCACCTTCCAGCGCAGCGGCACCTACCCCACCCCACCCGAGGGCACCCCCGAAGGACAGAGCGTCCCCTACCCCTCCGTCTCCAACACCTACGAAGGCCCCCTCGGCGTCGGCCTCTTCCCCGCCCCCATGATCTTCCTCTCCCACGACTTCGGGCTCAAGGACTTCACCTTCGGCCTCGCCGCCTACGGCCCCAGCGCCGTCGGCAGCCGCTCCTTCGGCCTCGACGCCAACACGCCGGGGGACGGCCTCAGCCCCAGCCGCTACATCCTCTCCGAGTCCACCATCCTCCAGATCTTCTACACCGCGGCTGTCGCCTGGCAGTGGCGCGGCCTCCGCCTCGGCGCCTCCCTCCAGCTCGCCCACCTCATGCCCGAGTTCACCCTCGCCGTACACGGCGAGAACCTCACCCGCCCCGACAAAGAGGACCCCACCAAGCAGGCCATCGTCAACATCGACACCGAGGGCTTCGCCCCCACCGGCATCCTCGGCGTCGCCTACGACGTCTCGCCCGCCCTCTCCTTCGGCCTCGCCTTCCAGAAGGGCGCCGACTACACCACCACGGGCACCGCCCAGGTCGAGTTCTCCCCCGAGCTGGTCGAGCAGGTCAACCCACGCCTCACCGACGACGGCGTCACCTTCAAGGTCAGCGACGCCGACATCCTCCGCCTCGGCGCACGCTACGCCTACATCGACGGCGGCAAGGAGCGCTTCGACGTCGAGCTGGTCGGCACCTGGGAGCGCTGGAGCCGCAACAAGCGCTTCGACATCGCCCTCGACGGCGACGTCGAGCTTCAGAAGTTCAACAACCTCGCCGTCGAGCTCAAGCCCATCGCCCAGGACAAAAAGTGGGAGGACGCCTTCTCCGTACGACTCGGCGGCGACGTCCCCGTCCTCGACTGGCTCACCCTCCGCACCGGCGCCTTCTACGAGACCGCCGCCATCCCCGAAGACTACACCCACCTCGACTTCTTCAGCATGGACCGCTTCGGCGCAGGGCTCGGCGCCACCTTCCACCTCGACCACTTCGACATCGACGCCGGATACCTCCACGTCTTCGAGGCCGAGCGCGACGTCACCGACGGCAAGGTCCTCATGGAGGCCCCCCTCACCGCCTTCGACCGACCCGTCGTCAACAACGGGCGCTATAACGTCAGCTACGACATCTTCAGCCTCGGCGTCACCTGGCGCTTCGGGGAAGCCGCCGACGCCTTCACCCCCGCCGTCAACGACCTCGACGACGACCCCACAACCCAGCCCGAGGCCGCACCCTGACCTCACCCCTTGCGCTCTGGCGACGAGCCGATATAGTCACACCCCGAGCGCTTCCTGTCAGCAGGCCTGGCTGACGCCCACGGCAACCTCGCCCCTCACCCGCCCAAGCCCATGCAGCCGTCCGATCCCGCGGACCCCCACACCCCCGCGCGCGACGACGCCGAGCCACAGGCCGCTCCGGCGCCCACGCAGCGACCCTCCCTCCTCCCCGAGAGCCTCCGCGCCCAGGACCCCCTGGAGCGCGCCAGGCGCGACCGCGACCCCGGACGCGCGAGCCGCATCCAGCGACGCGACCAACGCGCCCGCGCCCGCGTCGCGGAGGGGCGACGCAAACGCCTCGCAGCACTCCTCGACGGCGCCGCACTCACCGCCGCCACCCTCGCCGCCTGCGCTGCCCCCCTCGCCCTCGGCGCCGTACACCTCGTCGCCATCGCGCCCATCGCCCTCGTCGCCTGGCTCGGCGCCGCCTTCGCCCTCCTCCGCGTCGCCCTCGAAGGACGCACCCCGCGCCTCGGCGCCCCCGGCGTCGCCCTCCTGGGGCTCGCCGCCCTCACCCTCCTCCAGGCCACACCCCTCCCCGCCGCGCTCCTCCACCTCCTCGCCTCCACACCCGCCGCCTGGCTTGACCTCGCCTGGACCACCGCCGACGGCACCCCGGCCCTCCTCCCCCTCGCCCTCAACCCCGCCGAAGCCCTCAGGCACGGCCTCGGGCTCAGCGCCGCCGCCGCCCTCGTCCTCAACCTCGCCAACGCCGCGCAGGACGACGAGCGCACCCAGCGCCTCCTCTACGTCCTCCCCACCCTCGGCCTCGCCCTCGGCGCCCTCGGCGCCGCACAGCGCGCCCTCGGCACCGACCTCCGCCTCTTCTTCTACCAGCCCGCAGACCTCGACGGCGCACCCCTCTTCGCCGCCTCCTTCGTCAACCCCAACCACCTCGCCGCACTCCTCGGCCTCGCCTCCTTCGTACCCCTCGCCTTGACCTCCGACGAAGAGCACCGCGCCGAACGACCCCTCCTCTACCTCCTCGCCATCGCCTGCCTCCTCGGCATGGCCGCCACCCTCAGCGGACAAGCCCTCGCCGCCTGGCCCGTCGGCGCCATCGCCCTCACCTCCTTCGCCTGGCAGCGCGGACCCAGCCGCTCCTTCCTCGCAGCCAGTACACGACCCCTCGCCGTGGGCGCCGCAGCAGCCGTCGCGCTCGCCGCATGGACCTTCGCGGCACCCCACCTGGCAGAACACATCACCCCCTACCAGGGCCTCGCACCCCTCACCCCCTTCTCCGCCTGGGACACCGCCTGGAGCGTCGTCCAGACCTCGCCCTGGATCGGCCTCGGCCCCGGCGCCTTCGGAGACGCCGCCGCCATCCTCCCCGAGCACGCCGCCCAGCCGCGCTTCGCCTTCGCCAACAACAGCCCCCTCCAGGCCGCCGCCAACTGGGGACTCCCCGCCGCCGCACTCCTCACCGCCACGCTCCTCGCCTGGATCGCCTCCATCGCCCTCCGACCCACCTGGCGCTCCAAGCACCTCCACCTCATGGGCGCCCTCTTCGCCTCCTTCACCTTCCTCGCCGTCGAGTCCCTCGGCAGCTTCAGCCTCGACATCCCCGGCGTCTACCTCCCCGCCGCCTTCCTCCTCGGCCTCGCCGTCGCCCGCACCCAGAGCTACGCCTCCCTCCTCCCCTCCCTCAAGCGACACGCCCTCCGACGCCTCGACCGCGCACCCCAGAGCGACACCAGCGCCGAGCTGCCACGACCCCTCCCCACCTCGCCCCGACGCCGACGCCTCCGCCTCGCCGCCACCGCCGCCGCCCTCCTCGCCTTGCCCCTCCTCACCCTCCTCGCCGCCCTACCCCTCCGCCACACCCTCGCCCACACCCTCCTCCCCCACAGCGCGCCCTCTCCCCTCCAGGCCCTCGCCCGAGACACCGCGCCACTCCCCGAAGACGTCCAACGCGCCGCCGCCGACGCCCTCACCCCCCACCCCACCCTCCCCTCCACCCACCTCACCGCCGCCATCGCCTACAGCCGCGCCGATCAACCCGAGCGCGCCCTCCAGGCCCTCGACACCGCCGCCACCTTCAACCCCGCCAGCCCCGCCCCCTGGCTCCTCCGCGCACGCCTCCTCCTCGCCGCACAAGAGCACCAGCCCGCAGCCCAGGCCTACCGCGAGGCCCTCCAGCGCGCCGTCAACACCCGAGGACCTGGACGCGTCCAGCTCGCCGTCGAGGTCGTCCAACGCCTCAAAGCGCCCGACGAGGTCGCCCGCGTCCTCCCCCCCGATCCCGCCCTCTGGGATGACCTCCTCCAGCGACTCAGCGACTCCGACGCGCCCACCGCCGTCATCGACCTCGCCAACGCCCTCGCCAGCGCCCACCCCGAGCAGCGCGCCACACCCGACGCCTGGCGCGCCCGCGCCCTCGCCCACCTCAACCGCTGGGACGAGGCCCGCACCCTCGCCCTCCAGCTCACCGCCCTCCCCAAGCCACCCGCCGCCGCCTTCGCCATCCTCGCCCGCGACGCCACGCACCGCGGCGATCCCCACGCCGCACGCGAACACCTCAAGCGCGGCCTCGAACAACACCCCCAGGACCCCGAGCTGCGCTTCCTCGACGCCGAGGCCCTCCTCGACTGGCGCCAGACCCTCGGCTTCGAGGTCGCTGACCCCGCCTGGCTCCGCACCCTCCAGGAGCACCTCCGCACCCTCCGACCCCGCACCCTCCGCGATCCCCACCTCCGCTACCGCTTCTTCCTCCTCTCCGCCCGCACCCTCTACGCCCAGGGGCGCAGCCACGCCGCCATCGCGGACCTCCGCGCCGCCGTCAAAGCAGACCCCGCCCGCCCCGAGGCCGCCCTCCTCCTCGCCGATCTCCTCCGCGAAGAGCACGAACACGACGAGGCCGCAGCCATCTACAACGACCTCCTCCGACGCTTCCCCGATCACCCACGCGCGCCCGACCTCCGACGCGCCCTCCAGGATCTCCCCACCCTCCCCCCGGAGACCACCACACCGCCCACCCCCGCGCCGTGACACGCCGCCGACACGTCTTGATACATCAAGACAACATCAAGACGCCACATCGCGCATTACAAACACCGCCACTCTCCCACCTCTACACGTCCGCCGCGCTTCGCTCTTGACGCCACCGAGCGGCGTGGGCACCTTTCGGGGGTTGACGCAGGCGAGGGAGGGGCGACCCACCGCGCCGCGCGTCTCGTGACGCGAGCAGACCTCAACCCAGGCGACACGCCATGCCTGCCGACCCGCAACGCGCCGACGGCCAGATCACCGGACGACCGCAGAGCCGACGCTCCCCCTGGGCGCGCTTCTCCTTCCGCAACCCGCTCCTCCAGATCGTCCTCTTCGCCGTCTTCCTCGTCCTCGCCGTGCTCCTGATGACCCGGACGCTGGCCCTCCCCGCCTCGCACTTCAGCGAAGAGAGCGTCGGAGAGCCCGCACAGACCGACATCAAGGCCACGCGCGACTTCACCTACACCGAAAAAGACGACGAGGCCACCAAGCAGAAGCGCGAGGAGGCCGCACGCGCCCTCCCCCGCATCTACGACGTCCAGGCCGACCTCCGCGACCGACGCGCCCAGGAGGTCACCCAGGCCTTCGAGCGCATGCGGCGCGTCCTCAGGCGCGCCGAGCGCGAAAAACACCTCGCCCGCCTCAACGCCCCCAGCGACGACCTCGACGCCGGAGCACCCGAGCAGCCCGTCCCCGCCGAGGAGGAGACCGCAGCCCTCACCCCCGAGGAGCGGCTCAAGATCGCGGAGCTGGCCCGCCTGGAGTTCGATCAGGCCCTCCAGGTCATCATCCCCGACGAGCACTTCACCGCCCTCGCCCAGGACGGCTTCTCCGAGGCCACCCAGCAGACCATCACCGAGCTGCTCTACGACCTCCTCGGCCGCTACATCGTCCAGAACCGACGCCTCCTGGAGCTGGAGGGACGACGCGGCATCATCCTCAGGACGCTGCGCGACGGCGAGGTGGTGAGCAGCAAGCGACGCTACGACTTCGCGGAGTTCATGGACGCCACCGAGGTCGAGGACGAGCTGGCACGCCTCACCACCGGGCGCCTCGACGAGGCCGACAAGGCCCTCCGCGACGCCACCATCGGCGTCGCCGCACGCATGATCAAGCCCAACACCACCTACAACGAGCAGGAGACCGAGGCCGCACGCGAGCGCGCACGCGCCGAGGTCCCCGATCTCGTCGTCCAGAAGCCCTTCCGCAAGGGCCAGAACATCGTGGACCGAGGGCACCTCATCACCGCCCAGCACGTCCGCATCCTCCACGAGATGCGCGGCGACGACGACTCCAACGAGGAGGCGCGCGCCCAGCTCCTCATCGGCACCGTCCTCCTCACCCTCGTCCTCCTCGCCCTCCTCTTCGTCTTCGCCAGGCGCTACCTCCGCGGCTTCAACCCTACCCCCAAGGATCTCGTCTTCGTCGGGATCACCCTCCTCCTCATCCTCGCACTCCAGCAGGGCGCGCGCGCCCTCCTCGACGAGCAGGAGATCACCTGGACCGGCTTCAACCAGCCCATCCTCCACCTCGCCATACCCATCGCCCTCGGCGCCATGCTCGTCCGCCTCGTCCTCACCACCGAGGTCGCACTCATCTACTCCGTCCTCGCCGCCTGCTTCCTCGGCATCGCCGCCGATCAGTCCCTCTCCTTCGGCATCTACGCCCTCATCGTCTCCACCTCCGCCGCCGCAGCCGTCTCCAAGGTCAGCCGGCGCATGGACCTCATGATCGCGGGCGTCTCCACCGGCGTCGTCAGCGCCCTCGGCGCCTGCACCCTCGCCCTCATCGCAGACGGCGCCACCGAGCCCCAGGTCTTCGCCTGGGCCGCCGGAGCCGCCTTCGCCGGCGGCCTCGCCTCGGGCATCCTCATCAGCGCCCTCCTCCCCATCGTCGAGTGGATCTTCAACTACACCACCGACATCAAGCTCCTGGAGCTGGCCGACCTCAACCACCCCGCCCTCCGCGAGCTCTTCATGCGCGCGCCCGGCACCTACAACCACAGCATCATGGTCGGCAACCTCTGCAAAGAGGCCGCCGAGGCCATCGGCGCCAACTCCCTCCTCGCCCGCGTCGGCTCCTACTATCACGACCTTGGAAAGGGGAAAAACCCGCAATACTTCGCGGAGAACCAGCGCCCCGGCCAGAACCCCCACGACAAGCTCAAGCCCAACATGTCCGCCCTCGTCATCAAGGCCCACGTCAAGGACGGCATCGAGATCGCCCGACACTACGGCCTCCCCCGCGAGATCCAGGACTTCATCGCACAGCACCACGGCACCTCCCTCATCGCCTACTTCTACCACAAGGCCAAGACCCAGGAGGACCCCAACACCCCCGAGGTCACCGAGGAGGACTACCGCTACCCCGGACCGCGACCGCAGACCCGCGAGACCGCCATCTGCCTCCTCGCAGACGGCATCGAGGCAGCCAGCCGCGCCATGCCCGACCCCTCGCCGGATCGCCTCCAGGGCCTCGTCCAGAAGATGATCAACAAGGCCTTCGCGGACGGGCAGCTCGACGAGTGCGACATCACCCTCAAGGACCTCAACGCCATCGCCCGCGCCTTCATCAGCGTCCTCTGCGGCATGTACCACCACCGCCCCGCCTACCCCTCCGACAAGCGCGACGAGCCCAAGCCCGCCCCCGCGCCGCCCAGCCCGCGGCCCACCACCCCCATCACCCACACCTCCATCCCCCCCGAGAGCGCGCCCTCACCCGGCGGACGCACCACCTTCGAAGAGCGCCTCGCCGAGAGCACACCTCAGCTCGAAGCGCGGCGCGTCACCACAACACCCTCTGCGGAGCAGCACACCCCCCATGCCCCTGACCCTGATCATCAATCCCCCCATCGAGGAGAGCCCCTGGATGGCGCAGATCAACGAGACGCGCCTGAACCAACGGATGAACATCCTCTTCACCGCCTCGGGCTCTCCTGAAGACGCCGAGGCCACCGTCGTCCTCACCGACGACGCCGAGGTCCACGAGCTGAACCGCGACTGGCGCGGCGTGGACAGCCCCACC
>CAUJGC010000136.1 GCA_963169075.1 Myxococcota bacterium | reverse complement strand
GGGGTCCCCCCCCCCCCCCCCCCCCCCCCCGGGGCGGCCCGGGGGGGCCCCGGCGCCCCCCCCCCCCCCCCGCAGATGTCACCGGGCGCCGGACGCGATCCAGTTGCGGATCGTCTCCAGCTCCGTGGCGTTGAGCTTGTCGGTCTTGAGAGGCATGTGACGCGAGTAGATGCCCTTGGCCAACAGCTCATCGTCGTCGCTGGTGAGCAGCTCCCAGAGCAGCGAGCCCTCGACGTCACCCGGGTTGACGAGGATGCGGCCGTTGGCGAAGCCCGACTTGGCATCCACCAGGTTCAGGCGCGGGTCCTGCTCCGGGTTGGGGTCTCCGATCGCCAGCGGGTAATCCCACTGCGGATAGTCGTCGTAGTCCAGGATGAGGTTGCCGTGCCGCAAGACGTCGCTGTGGCAGGGCAGGCAGTGGTTGGCGAGGATCGGAGCGACGTCCTGCGCATAGGTGGGATCGCTCTTGACCGCGGGCCGCTCCCCGATGTGGACGTAGGTGACCGACTCGTCCAGGAGGACGCGGCGGAGGTTGTCCATGCTGGCCGCCTGCGGGAAGCGCGCGTTGTTCTCGCCCTCCACCACCAGCGGGCCGTGGGGGTAGTAGTCGTCCGCGAGGCCCTCCGCGAGCGAGCGCTCATAGAGCTGCTCGGTGGAGCGGATCATGAGGCGGAGGAACTCCGGCGGGAAGTGGCGGTACCAGACCTTCGCGGTGACCCGGATGGGGCCGACGACCTCGGGGCCGACGCGGATGTCCCAGTAGTGCCGCTGCGGCTGATAGAACTTCAGCGAGCGGTTGTTGGGCATGTGGTTGGCGTTCAGGGGCACGAAGGTGAACGCCTCGGCGTAGGGCGTGCCACCCTCCATGTTGAGCGCCTTGAGGATGCCGTCGTACTCGTGGGTGTCTACCGGGAAGTGGTAGTCGTCGTGGTCGGGGTGGTCGTAGTCGATGGTGGCCTGGTGGGGGAGCGTGGGGAAGGTGGTGAGCCAGGGGACCTGCGCGTGGTAGGTCTCCCCGTCCACGGTCAGCTCCTCGGGGCCCTCACACTCGCCGTTCTCGCAGCCGCAGACGCGATAGAAGATGTTGGTGATGTACGCCAGGCCGAAGCGCTCGCCGAGGTGCCAGTGGCCCTCGTCGTCGTAGTGGGGGCGCAGCGCCTTCATCTCGGGGAAGGGGTAGAGGATCTCCAGGCGCTCGTCAGGGGTCTGGGTGACGGCGTACTTGAGGTTGCCGACCTCGCTGACCTTCTTGATCGAGCCATCCCGCATGACGATGGGCTGGTCGTCCAGGTTGTGGTTGAGGTGGGTGCCGGTGAGCTGGCAGGCGAAGGGGTCCAGGCCCGGGATGTGGAACTGATCCGCCCGCGCGACCCGCGCCGAGGAGACATCCGGGCCGGGCTTGCCGACGAAGACGTCGCTGGTGCTGTCACCGGCCTCGTTGAAGCCCAGGTCCATGACGTGCCAGGAGATCGCCTCGCTGCCGTCCTCGAACTCCGGCAGCGTGTTGCCGATGCGGTGCAGGAGGATGTCCTCGTCGTCGAGGCGGCCGTCCGCGACAGGCTCGTGGGTCTCGTCGTGGGGCTTGTCGATGAGGTGGCCGGAGATGCCGCGGCAGATCAGCTCATGCTGGATCTCGCCGGTGGCGGGGTCTGCGCCGGAGAGGCGGTTGAAGAGATCCGTCGCGGAGTCCACCGTGTGCGGCTTGGGCTCGCGGGTGGGGAAGCCCTTGGCGTTGGTGCCCTCCTCGGTGTAGAGCTCGCTGATCCTGGGGACCAGCGCGCAGTCCACCAGCATCCCCTGGCCCGTCTCGTCCTTGCGGCCCATGTCCTGGACGGTCAGCTCAACCCAGACCTGACGCTCCTGGGAGAAGCCGGCGGCGACGTTGTGCCCGCCGTTGACGTTGGTGATCCAGGCCTTGACGGGGAGCGAGCAGACGCCGTCCTCGTCGCAGCAGGTGCCCGTCTCTTCGCAGCCCTCGGGGCTGGCGCGGTCGATGACCTCGGGGGTGCCGCCGAGCGAGACCGTGACGACGTTCTTGAGGAGCGCCTGGCGGCGCGTGTCCACCGAGACGGGGAGATCGTAGACGTCGTCCAGGATCTCCTCCACGCCGCTGAAGACCGCTGAACCCGAGAGATCCGGGCGGACAGTCTGGTTGGGGAGCATGGTCCCCAGGGTGTTCTCGACCTCGGGGTCGATCGGCTGGAGGTTGCCGAGGGCGATGTCCACGCCGGTCATGTTGTGGGTGGTCATGCGGTCGCGGTTCTGGATGCGGAGGTTGCCGCGGGCGCCGCCGATGGCCGCCTGGAGGCCGCAGTCTCCCTGCTCGTCACAGCGCTGGCTGTGGGTGTAGTCCCCGGGGAAGACGCCGGGAGGAGCGTAGGGGTAGAGGGCCATGTGGCAGTCCTGACAGACCACGCGCCTGGCCGAGCCGTCCGCGTTGCGGTAGGGGTTGTCGCGCCACATGAGCCGCGCGTCTGCGCTGGCGCCCTGGGTGTCGGGGTGGAGGTTGAGGGGGCTGATGAACCACTCGGTGTAGAGGTTCTCCAGGCGCATGAAGGGCTCGCCGTGGACCGGCTCCAGCTCGACCTCAGGCGTCGCGGGGTTGTCGATGTTGAGGCGGACGTCGTGGCAGGCGCCGCAGAACTGGCTGGTCTTGAGGTAGGGGCGGACGTCGGGGTCCTGGTTGGGGAAGGGCGTCTTGTCGGGGTAGGCGGCGACGTTGTAGTTCCGCGCCAGCTCGGTGCCCCCGGAGGACACCCCGTGGGCGGTCGCTGCGACGGCCTCGGTGTCGGTGAAGGGGCCGAAGCGCACGTCGCCCTCGCGCTCCAGGATGAAGCCGAAGTTGGAGATGCCCAGATCGATGAAGGGCTCGCCGTGGGCGTGCTGGCCCAGCGAGCGGCGCTTGCAGATCGGATCGTCGCTGTCGAGGCACGCCTCAAAGTCGCGCTGGGCGCACTCTTTCGGATCCATGCCCTCGGGGCACTCCCCCAGGACGGCGCGATCATCCACCGGGCCGCTGACCTTGTGGCAGGCGTCGCAGGTGATGCCCTGGAAGGTGATGCGTCGGCGCTGCGCCAGCTCCTCGGGGGTGAGGCCCTCGGCCTGCTGCATCTCGATGGCGCGGCCCGCCGGGGGGAGGAGATCGGTGCCCGCGGACGGGCGAGGGATCTCGCGTCCGACGAAGCCCTGCGCCTCGTCGCCCTCGCGGAGCGAGACGTTCGGGTCGAGCATCCCGACCTGGCCCATCGACGGGTCGTTGATGAAGTTGCCTGCCGTGGGCGCGTGGCAGGTGATGCAGAGCATGTTCTGCCGGAAGACCGGCGCGCCCAGGACGTGGTTGGCGTAGTAGTTGGCGGTGACCTCCAGCGCCTGATAGGTGCCGTCGAGGCCGCTGCCGTAGTTGTGGGAGGAGCCGAGCCACTCGTTGAACTGCCGCGGGTGGCAGCTCATGCAGCTGCCCGCCTCATCGGCCGGGGCGACCTGGGCGAGGGTGGGCGAGGGGGTGATCTCGGGGGGATCAGCCGCGCAGGCCGCCAGCGCAGCTGCAGCGAAGAGCACCGCCCCGGCGCGCGCTTGCGCGCGCCAGAGGCGAGGGGTCTGATGGGGTGGATACATGGATACAACCTCTGTACTGCGCCGGGGAGTGTAGGAGGACGGAGCGTCCAGACGAACACAGCAACTGAAAACTCTAGTCATTCGCGCGCCCCAAGGAAAGCCCCCAGGGCGTGCATCGCTATGTAGCCACCTCAGAAACGACCTTCAACCCCCGCCCGAACCCCTTGAAAGGAGCCGAAGATCCGGGAGAAGACGTTGGAGTCCTGCGCGAACTCGTAGAGGCCGCGCAGGGCCAGGTACTTGCTGGCATCCCAGCGGACGCTG
This sequence comes from Myxococcota bacterium, assembly GCA_963169075.1. Classification (GTDB taxonomy): domain Bacteria; phylum Myxococcota_A; class Bradymonadia; order Bradymonadales; genus CAUJGC01. The sequence goes on along the minus strand of CAUJGC010000136.1, from coordinate 7,488 downwards.
GCCTGGGCGCCGAAGTAGTCCTCGGCGGTGTCGGGGATGAAGCGGTTGGTGAGGGTGTAGGCGCGGTAGAAGCCTCCGAGCCCCAGCGTGAACGAGCGCCCGCCGAGCATCCGCGAGCCGACGAAGCGGCTGCCGCGCGCATACTCGAGCCCGCCCGCGACCTCGTGCATGGAGGACTCGGCGCCTGCGGCGCTGTCAAAGAAGGTGGGCTCGGGGGACGGATCGCGGGTCGTGGTGAGGCCGCTGTAGTCGACATGGAGCGCCAGCGCCGCCGCCTGCGAGACGCGGAGGTCATAGCGCGCGCCCAGGCCCCAGAGGGCTTGATCGGCGTCGAACGCCGTCCGGGCCCGATCGCTCTCGGGGAGGACGAGGTGGTAGCCCACGCTGGGGGTGATGGAGAGGGCCTCGGTGGGCCAGAGCTCCGCCCGGGCGCGGAGGTCCGAGTAGGGCTGCCGGTCGGGGATGTTGAGCCGGTAGGTCTCCAGCGTCGTGTTCCGGCCGTCGAGGGTCTTCCCGGGGCCGCCCGCGATGTCGTAGAAGAGATCCGGCCCCACCTTCTGGTCCAGATCCACAAAGACCGCCGACTGACCGATGGCCCAGGAGGCGCCCAGGCGGGCGTGGCTGGGCGAGGCGTCCAGGGTCGAGAGGGCCGCGCTCAGGCGCCCGCTCTCCCCGACGTCGAGGTACGCGGCCAGCTCACCGGTGTTGAGGCTGACGTCGACGCGCTCCTTGCCGCCCTCCAGGCGGCGATCCAGCTCCAGGAGGACGACCTCGCGCTGGAAGTGGACAAACTCGGCCCGCACGAGGAGCGGCAGGCGAGCGGACTCCTGGAAGTCGTAGGCCGCCGTGAAGCCGCCGATGAGCCCCGGGTCGTCCTGGGAGACGTCGTAGACCGCGGCGCGGCGCCCGGCCCGGACGCTGACGTCCAGCGAGCCGTCGGCGTAGCCGAGGGTGGCGCCGTCGAAGGTCAGCGCGGAGAGCCCCCAGTGGAACTGGCGCCCGGCGCGCACATAGAGGTGGCTGAGGGCGGAGTCTGGGTTGGAGGAGAGGCCGTCCAGCTCGGCGTAGCCTGTGTGGAGGAGGAGGTTCTGGGCGCCGCTGTAATTGTTGAAGACGCTGGGCTGGGCGCTGACGTCCTCCGCCTGGGCGTCCGCGACCGCCAGGGTCGCCGGGTTGCCGCCGGTGTCCAGGGCCATGGAGCCGAGGATGTAGGTGTTGAGGTTCTTGAGCCCCGCGCCGCGGGTCCCCAAGGCGAGGTCGCCGGTGACGAAGCCCGTGGTGGTCCGCAGGTTGGAGGGCATGTAGGAGAGGCCCTGGAGATCCTGCTGCCCGGAGAGGCTCGTGTTGGCCAGATCGTAGCCCAGCCCGAAGCGGACGATCAGCTCCTCCTCGGCGGCGCGCAGATCGCTGCCCTCCTGGACCGCGGACTCCTGCGCCGAGAGCGGCGCCGCCACGAGGAGGGTGAGGAGGAGCGCCGCGGCGCCCGGAGGGAGGTGGGTGCGCGTCATGGGAGCCTCCTGTTGAGGGGGGAGGCGCCTCGCTGGAGCGGCTGGGGCACAGGCGAGGGCGCGATGTCGTTGAGGTGGCACTCCTGGCAGGTGGCCTCGAAGGTGTGGCAGGTCATGCAGGAGCGCGGGTTGAAGCGCGCCGCGCGCTCGTGGCGGTAGCGGAAGGTCGTCAGCGGGCTGTGGTTCGGCGGCGCGATCTTGTGGCACTCGGTGCAGAAATCCACCTCGTGGCAGGTCGCGCACGCGCGGGCGTTCATCGCGGCCAGGCGTCCGTGCTCGGTGTTGCGGAAGCGCAGGGTGTGGCTACGCGGGCGCATGGTGGCGTGGCAGTCGGTGCAGGCGTCGCGGCTGGAGCCCGAGAGGCCCGTGTGGCAGTAGCCGCACTTGGCGTCGCGGCTGGAGGCGGCTTCGGCGTGGCGGCTGCGGAAGATCGGGGTGTGGTCGTCGGGGCGCTTGGCGGGGTTGAGCTTGCCCTGCTGCACCGGGACCACGCCGTCCTTGTCCGCCAGGAGCTGCTCGCCGTTCGGCGTGAGGTCCCGCAGGGTCAGGGCGCGGCCGTCTGGCTGGCGATCGAGCGCCGCTGTGTGGTTGCCGGGGAGCTTCACCGAGTCCACCGCCCCGGTGTGGCAGACGCCGCACTGCGCGATGCGGACCCGATCCGGGGTGCGGGAGCTGTCCTCATGACAGCGCGCGCAGTCGGCCATCACGGGCAGGACCGTGTCGTAGGAGGAGGTGCTCTGCCGCACGGCGTAGTGGCAGCTCTCGCAGGCGATCTCCTTGCCGGAGGCGTCGCGGACGTGCTTGCCGTGGGTGAAGCGGACGTCGTTCTGGATGAAGCGGCGCGCCTTGCCGGGGCCGTTCTGGGCGTGGCAGGAGGCGCAGGCGTCCATCAGCGGCGCCACGCCCTGGCCGCCCTCCTTGGCGCTGGCGTGGCAGGAGGCGCACGCCTCGTGGGTCGGGAAGGTGGCGTAGGCGTCCTCCCCGCTGCCGACCTGGTGGCAGCTCGCGCACTGGAGCGCGCCGCTGGCCCCCTTGACCTGGGCTCCGTCCAGGTGGAGGGCGTGATCAAAGCGGCTGAGCAGCTGCGCCACGCGCTCGCGGCGAGGATAGGCGTGGACGGGGCTCGCGCCCTCTTGGAGCGGGTTGACCTCCTTGTGGCAGGTCCCGCAGAGGGCGCCGGGGGGCTGATAGAAGGCGTCTGCGTGGCAGGTGTCGCAGGGGGCGTGCTGGTCCTGCCCTGGCCGGAGGACCGCGAAGCGATCCCCGATGGCGTGGCAGGTCTTGCACTCCAGCTGCGCGCCCTTGTTGGCGGACGCCACCGCGCCGCCCGAGGCCAGGTGCACCTCGTGGCTGAAGGCGCCCGTATCCAGGAGGGGCTTGTCTGGCTTGACCTGGCCGGAGCCCTCGCAGCCCGCCAGGGCCAGCAAGGCCACCCAGACCAGCGCCGCGCTGGCTCCTCCGCGTATGATCTTCTCGACGCCCATAAGCCCTCCCTCATCTCCCGCTTCAAAGCTACGAAACATCGCACTCCAGCGCCCCTCAGGAGGCAGCGCGCTCCAGGTCCAGAAAGGACAGGTCATCGGTCGGCCCCGGGCTCCAGCTCTCGGGCTTCTGCACATAGCGCACCCCGAGGGTCTGGAGCCACTTCACCGGCGGGTCTGCGCCGAGCATGCAATAGAGCGCGTCGTTGGGGACCTCGACCAGCTCGCCATCGTTGCGCTTGAGCACCACCGCGCCATCCTTGACCTCGGCGGGGTTCGTCTCCATGTAGAGCGTGATCTGCCCGGCTTCAACCATGGCATTGAGACGCTCTTGATTTCTTGGCTTGATGCGACCGAAGTCGCCTCGCCGGTAGGAGATGGCGACCTTGTTGCCGAGGGCGGGCTCCGCCAGCGCCATCGCCGCCTCCACTGCGCTGTCGCCGCCGCCGACCACCATGCAGCTGTCGCCCTTGTGCTCCTCCGGGTCCACCAGGACGTAGTTGACCTTCTCGGAGTCGCCGCCGGGGATCTTGAGGCCGCGGGGGTTGCCGCGGGTCCCCGTCGCCAGCACCACCCGCAGGCAGGTCACCGTGCACTGCGAGGTCGTCACCTCGAAGCCGCCCTCAGGGCGCTGGACGATCTTGGTGACCTCGTGGTTCATGCGGATGTCCAGCTCCGGGTACTTCTTCAGCTCTTCGTTCCAGCGCCCCAGGATCTCCTCCTTGTAGGAGTCCCACACGGGCAGCGGGCCGATGTTCTCCACGTCCGGCGGCTCCGCCAGCAGCTCCTTCCCCTTGGGGTAGGTCTGGATCGTCGAGGAGAACTTGCGATCCTTCTCGAAGACCACGTGCCGCATCCCCATCTTGAGCGCCGAGATCCCCACCGAGAGGCCGCCGGGCCCCGACCCCACGGCCACCACCTCCACGTCCACCCCCGCAGCCGCCGCCGCGCCGGGGCCTGCGCCGTCGATGGCCATGTGCTCGATCACGCGGCGGCCCAGGTTGTTGGCGTTCTTCACCAGCGACTTCCCGGAGGCCTCCCCGATCAGGTACATCCCCGGGATGTTGGTCATGTAATGCGAGTCCAGATCCGGCAGCTCCACCATGCGCGGCGGCGCCCCTGCGGGCGCCATCGTCAGCGCCCCCGACGGGCAGATCTGCTCGCAGGCGCGACACTGCTTGCAGTTGTCGGGGCGGACCACGGTGGACTTGTGGCGCTTCGGCTCCAGCTCAAGCACGTCGTGCGGGCAGGCGTTCACGCACGACGCGCAGCCTACGCACTTATCAATGTTGATGTTGTGCACCAGCTTGACGCCGCCTTCGCCGCCGCCCCCGCCTGGCGGGGGCGCCGCCGCAGCGCGCCGCGCCGCCGCGCGCTCCATCGCGCGGCGCGCCGCCTGGTGGAACGCCACCACGATCCCGAGCGGCACAAAGAAGAGCAGCACCAGAACCCCTGCCCCCTGCCAGGAGATCGGGCCGCCGAAGGCCGGCCCGCCGACGCTCGCCACCCGCGTCATCGCCGCGCGGTGCTCGCCGTGGCAGCCGTTGCAGCGCAGATCCGCCAGCTGCTCCCGCACGTCGTGGCAGCGCAGGCAGCTCGTCCGCGGGTCCACCGGGCCGCTCTGGTCCTCGTTGGCGTGGCACCCCGCGCAGCGACGCTCCAACCCCTCGTGCAGACGGTGCAGCTCCGGAGGCGACACGTCGGCCCGCAGCGAGCTCACCATCCCCGCCGGCATCCGCGCGTCCTCCCGATCCGGCGCCTCCACCTCCACCGGCCCCGGCGTCACCGCCAGGAGCTTCTCATGGCGGCTCATGTGGCAGCTCGCGCACGCCTCGCCTTCCAGGAGCGCCGTGCGCCGCGCGGCGCCCTCGTGCTCGTTGTGGCAGGTCATGCACGTCAGCTCCGCCTCCCCCGACGCGTGCGCCTCCGCGTGCGCAGCCCGCGGGTGCTGCTCCGCGTGGCACCCCTCGCAGGAGCCCTCCTGGACCCCCCCGAAGGGCGTGTGACACGCCGTACACTCCGCCTTCAGCTCGCCGCCCTGCTCCGCCTTCACCGCCTTCATGAAGGCCATCGAGTCGTGCGCCTGAGAGAGCGGCTTGTTCAAGAAGAACACCTGGCGGCTCGTCGCCGCCCACGCCGACACCCCAAGCACCAGGAGCACCGAGACGGCCACCACCAGCGGCCCCAGCGCCGAGCGCTGCACATCCTTCGGCGGCACCCACTGCAGCTGCTTCTTCTTCGGCTTCTTCTCCTCCTCGCCTTCTCCGCGCGTCGTCCGGTGGATCACCCGCTCGGGGGAGGCCGAGTCCAGATCCGGAGCAAACTCGGGCACCTCGATGTCTGCCGCGAGCTGCGCGACGTCCAGGCTGCACCGCAGCCCCTCGATGTGCAGCCGGAGCTGATACCCGCCGATCTGGAGCAGATCACCGTCGCTCAGGTCGGCGTCCACCACGCGGCGACCGTTGACGAAGCTCCCCCAGGAGCTCTTGTCCAGGAGCCGGAAGCCACCGTCGTAGAACTGAAGCTCCGCGTGGTGGCGCTCCACCCCCTCGTGATCCAGGAAGAGGTCCGAGCCCGGGTCCCGGCCGATCACCAGGTTCCACTGCACCAGCACCTGACCCAGCACCGCGTAGCGCGGCTGAGGCAGCATCACCGTCTGGAGCGGATTCTCGCTCAGCGGGTCGATGTTCGGGGCGTGGTACTCGATCACGCTCGCCCCGATCGTGATCAGGTCCCGGTGATCCAGGCGCATCCGATCCGTCACCGGGCGGCCGTTCACCGTCGGCTTGTTCCGCGCCTCCGGCGCCGCCACCAGCTCGTACCCCTTCCCCTTCGGGCGGATCTCGGCGTGATGACGCGACGCCAGCCCGTCCACCAGCGGCACAAAGCTGTCCGAGGCCCGCCCGATGCTGACCGGCCCCTCCCCCAGGTACACCTTGCGCTCCTGGTGGGGGCCGCTCACAAAGATCAGCTTCGCCCGCAGCCGATACTCCTCCGGCACAGGCACCGGATCCACCGAGGTGTCGTCGCGCTCCACCAGGAAGGCCCCCGACCCGACCCCCTCCCAGGGCTGGATCGGGTTGTGCGAGGCCGCCGCCGCAGGGGTCGCCCCGCTGGGCGTGCGCGGACGCGACGGCTGGGCGGCGCTCCGCCCCGCCGCCCGCAGCTCCTCCACCATCGCCTTGATCTGCTCGGCGTCTGCGACGTCCATCGCCATCGTGCGCGCCGAGGGAGGCGCCTGCGGCGCCGCGACAAGACGCAAGCCGCTTGCAGCTGCGCTCAGGGCGCTCGCCGTCGCGGCGCCGCCGCTGATCTCCAGCTTGAAGCGCTCGATGGCGTCGGCCAGCGCCTCCGACTCCGCCGGGCTCATCGCCCGCGTCGAGTCTCCCGTCGTCCCCAGCACCATCGTCGCCGCGCCCTGAGGCTCGCTCTGGGCGATCTCCTCCAGGCTGATCGAGACGTCCCAGTCGTCCTGGACCCGGATCTCCAGCGAGCCCCGGTCGTTCTCGCGCAGCACCCCGGCGAAGCGCTCGATGTGCTCGGCCACCCGCTCGCGATCGGCGTCGGAGAGCTGGATCGTCTGGGTCGCCTTCTCCTCACCTTCCGCAGCGCCGTAGCTCACCTCCACGATGTGCTCACCGATCTGGAGGATCGCCCCCGCGGGCAGCGGCGCCTTGAAGACCACCAGGCCGCCAAAAACGCGCAGATCGGTCTTGTCGTCCAGGCGCTCGACGCTCCAGCGCTCGTCGTGACGCACCAGCGCCGCCGCCTGCGGCGCCACGCTCGCGCCGGGCAGCACCACGTCGCAGCGCCCCCCCGAGCCCACCACCAGCCGCTCCCCCTGCGCCTTGATCGCCTGCCCCTGAAGCGGCCCCGAGGCCACCGAGAGCACCAGCGAGCCGCCCGACGCCGGACGCGCCACGCGCGCGATCTGGATCGAGCGCGGCTCCTCCGGGTAGCGGACCTCGATCTCGCTCTGCCCCACCTTCACCACCGCCCCCTGCCCCAGCCGCTGCGGCGCGTGGGCGGCCACCTGGGCGCCGTTGACGAAGGTCCCGTTCCGGCTCCCCAGATCCGTGACCGTCCACCCCCCCTCCGCTTTGACCAGCGCGCAGTGCTGCCACGAGCACTTCTCGTCCTGGAGCGCGAGGGCGCCCGCGGGATCACGGCCGATCTCGATCCGCTCCGCGTCGATCTCGACCTGATGCCCCGCGTGGGGGCCGCTCTTGAACGTCAGGAAGATCACCCGGCACCTCCCGTCAGGCCCAGAAGAAGAGGACAGCGACGACATGCACCGCGACCAACGCCATCAACATCGCCACCAGGCCGATGTGCAGCACGAAGAAGGCGCGCCGCACGCCGTAGGTCCACAGCGCCGCGCGGACCTCCCGCGCGCGGCTCGCGTCTGTCACCACCTGCTCCACCGCGCGCTGCTGCGCCTTCTCCAGCTTCGCGAGCCCCTCGCGCAGCGCCTCCAGCGCGCGCCCCTGCACCTTCGC
>CAUJGC010000135.1 GCA_963169075.1 Myxococcota bacterium | reverse complement strand
GGTGCCCCCCGTCACGGGGGGGGCCGGGGCCGTTCGTCCTGCGAGCGCAGCGATGCAGGACGTTACGGCCCCGGGGGGGTCCGCGCCACCATCGTCTGATGCCCCGCCCGCCCCATGAGGTGGAGGAGGCCGATGACCGGCAGATCGATCAGGAAGAAGACCCCCACCAGAAAGAGCCCCACGCACGCCTCCAGCACCTTGCGAGGCCAGCGCTTCTGCTCTTGCGGCGGCCTCCCCAGCACCCGGCTCAAAAGCGCCCAGAGGCTCAGGGTGAACTCCGTGGGGAAGAACATCGTCTGGTGGTGCACAGGCTCCAGCCCCGCCTCGACGGCGCAGCGCTTGAGCTGCGCCACGCCGAAGTGCTGGAGGTGCGTGGGCAGCAGCAGCGGCAGCCAGCAGGAGCCGAAGAGGCGCCGCGTCGGGGCGTCCCAGTTGGGGACCTCGACGCTGACGACGCCGCCGGGCTTGAGGATGCGCCGGACCTCGCGGAGCAGCGCCACCGGATCGTAGACGTGCTCCAGCGTCTCGAAGAGCGTCACCACGTCGAAGGAGGCGTCCGGGAAGGCCACCTCCCGCAGATCCCCCGTGTAGACCCGGATGTCGGTCGGGTTGACGAAGTAGGCCATCGTCTCGGCGTCCAGATCGATGGCGGACGCCTCGATCTGGCGCGTCACGCGGGCGTGCTCGATGAAGGCGCCGTAGGAGCAGCCCACGTCCAGCACCGCGTCGCCTGGACGCAGCGCGCGCGCGCGCTCCAGCGTCTTGAGGCGCGCCGCGCTGATGAAGCGGCTCCACGGCGACTCCAGCGCCGCCTTCCGCATCTCCTCCTGCGAGCGCCCTGCGTAGCAGTCCTCGTAGTAGTAGCGCATGGTGTCTGACGTCGGCCGCGGCGAGGTGTAGGCCAGGCCGCAGGCGCCGCAGGTGACGATGGTGAAGGTGCCCTCCTTCTGCCAGGTGTCGTCGCGCCCCTCCAGCACCGGGGCCGAGGGCACGTCGCCGCCGCAGAGCGGGCAGGGGGCGCGCTCGAAGCGCACCTCCGCGAAGGTGAGGCGCGCCAGAGCCTCGCTCACGGCGCAGGCGCCTTCGGGAGCGCCGCCGCCGGGGTCGCCGCGCTCTGGCGGACGCTCCGCGCCCGCGCACCGGCCTCCTTCTCGCCCTGGAGCGCGTCCAGCCGCACCTTGTAGATCCCGTCCCCGATCACCCCAAGCAGCACCGTCTTCCCATCCGGCGCCACCACCACCTCATGCGCCCGCTTCGCGATCAGCTCCCCGACCTCGCCGCCGCCGTCGTCCTCGGGCGGCGCGCCGCCCTCCAGCGCCACCCAGCGCACCTCCAGATCCGGGCGCGCTGTCGGACCCTCGCCGGTCAGGCCGCGCTGCTTCATCAGGAGGAGCCCCAGGCCGCTGTGGGTCCACTCCGCGCGGTCTGCATCTGCAACCTCTTTGCGTTTGCCGGTGCTCATGTCCATGATGTAGACCTTGAGCTCGTGGGTGTAGAGGATGCGCGCGCCGTCCGGGGCCCAGCGGGGGTTGAAGCCGTGGAAGTTCGGCGTCAGATCCCGGCTGATCCCGCTGACCAGATCCAGCGTCGAGATGCCGCCCCCCTTGCGCACAAAGAGCAGCTGCTTGCCGTCCGGCGACCACGAGGCGTCCGCCACCACCGTGGTCGTGATGCGCCGCGTGTAGCCGCCGTCCCGGGGGATGATGTAGGTCCCCTCGCTGTTGGCGTAGATGATCGCCTTGCCGTCCGGCGCGAAGAGCGGCAGCGCGCTGGTCGGGTCCTTGCCCTGCACGCCGATGTCGAAGAGCCCCTCGCCTTTGGGGTTGATCGTCGTCACCCAGAAGAGGTTGTCCCCCTTCTGGTCGTTGTAGAAGACGATCTCGGAGCCGTCGTTGGCCACGTCGGGACCCACCCCCTGACCCAGCTCCCGCGGCCTGGCCGAGCCCCCCGTCAGATCCAGCAGGAAGAGCCGGTTCACCTTGTCGCTCCCCCGCACGCTGTAAGCCAGCAGCCCCTCCGCGTCCGCGTTCAACGTCCGCACCAGGCCGCTGATCGGCACCAGCTTCGAGGGGCGCTTGTCGGCGTGCGCCGCAGGCGCCGCGAAGATCAGCCCCAGACACGAGGCGACGAGGACGACGAGGAGGCGAGAGGCGTTCATAGCGCGGCGGGCTCCGGTCTGAGGTGGGCGAGCTGCGCCCTGCGGGCGCGCACAGATCAGCGGGCCGGATCACCATAGCAGAGCCCTCCCCGCGAGTGAACCCCCGCCCCGCGAACGTGGTTGCACACGCGCCAGGCTTTTGTCATGGTGAGCGACGCAGGCGGACGTTGCCCCCTCGCTCTGGAGTGTCTTCTATGATGAGAACGCGCATCTTCTGGGCTGGCGCCGCCGCCGCTTTGGGCCTCGCGGCCTGCGGCGGCCCCGAGCCCATCGAACAGCCCACCCCACCCGACATGCGGGAGACTGTCCAGGGCTTCGCCGCCCCCCGCGGACGCTTCACCCAGGACACCGCCGGGGAGGTCCTCGACGACGCCCTGGAGCGCTTCGGCGTCGCCTCCGGGATCGGCGGCCTCGGCTTCCTCCCCGGCATCGTCGGCGGCGCAGGCGGCGGCGAGACCGCCGAAGGCGAGCTGCGCTCCCACGAGCAGCCCCTCGCCCTGGGCGGCTCCACCTTCGAGGGCGAAGGCTTCATCACCATCAAGCACACCTGCCCCGGCTGGGAGGGCGGCACCACCCCCGACCCCGCCGACGGCAGCGTCGGCCTCACCGCCAACTTCTCCGACGCAGGCATCGAACCCGTCATCTGGGGCGGCTTCAACGCCTGCCGCTGGGACTTCGATGGCGTCCAGGCCGAGCTGGAGCCCGATGTCGCCTTCTTCGTCGGGGACGCCTTCAACCTGGAGGCCCCCGACGCCAGCAACCTCGTCTTCGCCCTCACCAACGGCACCATCGCCCTCGACGACCAGCTCTTCACCCAGAACCTGGAGCTGAGCCTCACCGACGGCGGCCTCGCTGTGCTCGTCGATGTCCCCGGCGGCGAGGTGGTCTTTGCGCCCACCGAGGCCGCGATCGAGATCCGCGACGCGGATGGAACCTGGCTCTGCGACCTGGAGGCTGGTCAATGCGCACGCGGCAGCGACACCATCTCCTTCTGAGCGCGCTCCTCGCGCTCCTCGCCCTCCCCCTGGTCGCGGCCCCCGCCGCCGCCGAGCACTCCGACAAGGAGCGCCTGCTGGAGGACACCGCCTACACCCTCCAGCCCGGCGAGTGGAAGGTCGGCATCTGGAAGCTCCAGTACGGCGTCCAGGGCGTCGAGGCCCTCAACGGCCTCACCCTCTCCACCTACACCTTCCCCTGGTTCGTCTCGGCCATCGCCACCGCCGCCTCGGATAAGGTCATCCTCCTCCCCAACCTCCACGCCAAGTACGAGTGGAAGCTCAACGACGCCTGGTCCGTCGCCCCCTCCATCGGCTACACCCGCGTCGAGCTGGGCCAGTTCTCCGAGGGGCAGGAGGGCAACGCCATCGGCATCGTCCCCCTGGAGATCACCGGCTCCTGGCGCTTCAGCGACGCCTGGACCTTCTCCTCGGGCCTCCTCTACTCCAAGATCTTCGGCTCGGGCTCCCTCAGCGGGGATCTCTTCGGCGGCGCCGCCGCCCTCAGCAACCTCCAGTGGATCAGCAACGTCGAGTGGCGACTCAGCGACTTCACCGCCCTCACCCTCTCCATGCGCGTCCTCGCCTTCCAGGACGTCGAGGCCAGCGCCAACAGCACCATCACCTCCGAGGACGGCTACACCACCTACGAGGTCCACGCCAACGCCTCCACCGATGTCCTCGACTTCAAGGACGCCACCTCCCTCGTCCCCGGCGTCGTCTGGGCCTGGGATGTCTTCGCCCTCCGCCTCGGCGCCAGCCTCCGCAGCTGGAACGTCCCGCTGGTCAACATCGTCACGCCGGTTCCCTTCTTCCCCGAGTTCGACCTCTACTGGCGCTTCTGACGCCCGCGCGTCAGCTTCTGCACGGTGGTATTGGCTCGATTCTTGCGTTGTGTTCCAGTGTGGCCCGGTCGCGTTCGTTCGTCATCTGACGGCGGTGGGCTCGCCTCGTGGACCCCGCTGCCGCCGCGACGCTTGCATGGTGCGTCGCCCTCGCGTATCCCTGAGATGACGGCCTGGTGACAGGCCCACACGCCCAGCGCGCTTAATACATTAAGGAAGACACGATGAAGCTGAAGAATCTCCTGGTGGTGCTGACCTCTCTCCTCCTCTCCCTGGCTGTCCTCGCCTGCGCCCCTGTGGGCGACGACGGCGGCAGCGTGGGTGACGAGTGTGAGGGCAAGAG
>CAUJGC010000134.1 GCA_963169075.1 Myxococcota bacterium | reverse complement strand
ACACCCCGCGAGGACGACGACGAGGACGACGACGACACACCCCACCACCACCCCTGAGCGCTCCACCCCATGGCACACGCCTTCACCTTCCTCTTCGCCTCCTCACCCGCCGGACACCCCCGACTCCTCCACCTCGTCGATCTCCTCGCAGATTGCCCTACCTGTGGATACGAGGAGATACAACGCTTCTACCACCCCGGCCCCCTCCACACCCTGACCCTCCCCCGCTACCGCGCCTTCCTCCACGACGCACCCCAGCTCCTCAGCTACGCCTGCTCCAACTGCGGCGCCGACGTCCGACCTCAGCACGCCACGCGCGCCGCCGTCACCCTCCCCTTCGCGGACCGCGCCGGGCTCGTCCGCTCCTTCCTCGACCTCCAACACGGCGCCATCACCCGCACACGACACACCCTCCACCCCCACGAGCCCTTCGACGCACAAGCCCTCCCCGCCTGGGACCCGCCCGCGCCCGACCACCCCCGAGACACCCTCACCCACCTCACCGACGAAGACCTCCTCCTCGACCTCGGACGCGTCTTCAACCTCAAAGCCGCCTGGCGACGCCTCCTCCTGCCACACGACACCACACCCCGACACCTCCACGCATCCAAATCGACAACCCTTGTATTCGCACCTGATGACGCGACCCTCGACGCCTACCTCCGCGACCTCCACCTCCCCACGCCCCGCCTCCCCTTCGACCTCCTCACCCCACCGCCGCCCCTCCGCCCCCTCCAGCGCCCCGAACACCTCCCCGGCAACCCCCACGCCTGGCTCCCCACACCCCACCCCCAGGCACGCCTCGTCGCCCTCCTCGACCCCGAGGAAGCCCGCGCAGAGGTCGCCTCAACCCTTGAATCAGCCAAACTGAGCTACGAATACAGAGAAGATGACCTCGGCGTCTTCGCTCAGATCACCACCCCCCGAGACACCCCCGCCGAGCAGGACCTCCCCCTCCGCGCCCTCCTCGCCCGCGCCGCCTGGACCGCCCTCACCCCCGGCGAGGCCGCACGCCTCAGCGCCGAAGAGCTGATCGCCTCCCTCCTCAACCTCCCCATCCTGCGCTGACCCTCCGGAGGGGGTCAGCGCAGCGAGAGGGCCGAATCAACATGAATACAGAGAATCAAGAAGAGGCGAGGAGTACAAGGTTATCGCGGTGCACCACCGCGTCGAGGACGTGGTAGCCCAGGAGCGCCTCGATCTGGGCGCTCTGGGCGCCCGCGATGCGGCGCACGGCGTCTGCCTCGGAGATGGCCAGGCCGCGGGCGAAGGCGACCCCCGCGCCGTTGACCAGCTCGACGACGTCGCCCTCGGAGAAGTCCCCCTCGACCCGGAGGACGCCGCTGGGGAGCAGGGAGGCGCCGCGCTCCAGGACCGCGCGCCGGGCGCCGTCGTCGCACCAGAGACGCCCCTGGGCCCGCGCACCCAGGCCGATCCAGGCCTCGCGGCTCACCAGACGATCCACGCCGGGCTCGGGGACAAAGAGCGTCCCGGTGGCGGAGGTCCCCTGGAGCACCTCGGGGAGCACGCCGGGCCGACGTCCCGGCGCCACGATCAGCGGGATGCCGCTCCGGGCCGCGATGCGCGCCGCCAGGAGCTTGGTCCGCATCCCCCCCGTGCCCACCGCCGCCGCCCCGCCGTGGGTGTCGCCCACCATCGGGTCCAGCCCGGGATCGAAGGCCCGCACCACCGGCAGGCGACGCGCCTCCGGGTTCGAGCGGGGATCCGCGTCGTAGAGCCCGTCGATGTCCGAGAGCAGCACCACACGATCCGCCCCGATCAAGGTCGCCACCAGCGCCGCCAGCTGATCGTTGTCTCCGACCTTGATCTCGTCGGTGGCCACCGTGTCGTTCTCGTTGATGACAGGCACCGCCCCCAGCCGATGCACCGCCTCCAGCGCCAGCCGCGCGTTGAGGAAGCGACGCCGATGATGGAAGTCATCCCGCGTCAGGAGGAGCTGCGCCACGTGGTAGCCATAGTGCGCGAACTCGGACTCGTAGTGCTGGATCAGCTGCGACTGACCCAGCGCAGCGAGCGCCTGTAAAACAGGTATCCCTGCCTCTCCGCGCGGCTTGGTGAGGATACCGAGCTTTCTGCGACCCATCGCCACCGCCCCGCTCGTCACCAGGACGACACGATGCCCCACGCTCAAGAGCCCCGCCAGCATCTCCACCAGCCGGCAGAAGGCCCCACGCTCCAAACCCTGCGCCCCACCCACCAGCACCGCCGAGCCCACCTTCACGACCAGCGTCCGCGCGCCACCCGATAAAAAATTCTCTGTATCCATCATAAGCTCGCTCAAAAGCCCTCCAAACCCAGCCGCGTCCCCAGGATCTCCTGCGCGTCCCGCAGCGGCCTGTCCCGCCCCGCCTCGACCCAGCGCGGCGGCGCCTCGACCGTCGCCTCCTCAGAAACCTTGAACTCCTCGATGATAAAGTGAATACGACGTCCTCCGCTGTCCACGATGACCCCGCTCACCTCCGCGCGACGCGCCCCGGGGTGGGCCGCAGGCAGCCAGGCCGAGGCCGACTCCACCTCCAGCAGCGTCCCCAGGCGGTGCAGCCAGCCGCGGCCCTCGCCGCGCACCGGACACCCCAGCGCCAGCCCGTCCACGCCAGGAGACGCCTTCCAGCCCCCTGCCGCGTCGCCTGCGCTGTACCACCGCGCGCCAGGCGCCGCAAGCGCCGCCGCGATCCCGTCCAGCCCGCGCTCCAGCACCTCCTCGCCTGTGTCGCGCCGCGCGCGGCGGCGCACGAAGGGCAGCGCCTCCTCCTGGGTGTAGGACCAGCCCCCCACCACCCGCTCGTCTCGCGCCATCGAGCCGCTGCGCCCCGTCACGTCCACAAAGCTCGACGCCCAGCGCACCCCCACCGCCCCACCCACGCCCCGGCGCACCTCCCGGACCTCCCGCAGCGACGCCTCCTCCTGACCGTCTGCGCCCTCCAGGCGCGCCTCCACCTCGACCCGCACCTCCCCCGCCCACCCCGACAGCGACGCGCACCCCGGCGCCTCCGACCGCGCCACCGCCTGCGCACGCTCCAGCCCACGCTCCCACACCTCCAGCCCGCGCAAGACCCCCGCACGCCCCTGCGCCTCCGCCCGGTGACGCGCGACCCACCACGCGCGACCCTCCTCAAGCTGCGCCTCGCAACCCCACCCCGACAAGGCCCCAAGCAGCCCCAGGAGAGCACCCCAGCGCCTCGCAAGACACCACCCCGACCCTGAACCCATCTCGACACCTCCCGCCTTGCAGGCGCCCCCCTGACGCTGCTACCCTGCCTGCCCAGTCGCGCGACGTGACGCGCACCACACCACACCAACCCCACACCGCAGGCCCTTCATGCCACGCCCCCTCAACCATCTCCTCGCCTCCGCAGCCCTCGGCGCCCTCGCCTTGACCGCAGCCTGCGCCTCCGCACCCGCGCCGACACCCGACCCCGCCCCCGCTCGCCAGGAGGCCGCCCCGCCGCCCGCCGCCCCACCCGCCTGGATCGAGGGCGACTACCCCCAGGAGCCCCTCCTCTTCGGACGCGGCGCCGGGAACGCCCCCGACCACGCCCGCGAAGCCGCCGTCCCCGCCCTCCAGCAGGAGCTGGAGATCCTCGCCCGGATCCTCAAGAAAGACCACGAGGAGCAGGTCGCCGAGATCATCACCCGCTACCCCCCGGCCGACTTCAACGCCCGCGTCGATCAAGCCGTCCAGCGCGTCCTCACCGACGCCGCCCCCCACGCCACCTACGCCGACAAGCAGAAGGTGGACGCCGTCTTCGTCCTCCTCGCCGCAGACCCCGGCGCCCTCTTCGACGCCCTGGAGGCCAGCGACCTGCCCGCCGAGCAGAAGTCGCGCCTGCGCGACTACCGCGCCACCTTCATCAACAACGCCCTCACCAACCTCGGGCGGCGCTGAGTCACTCCGGCTCGCCCTCGTCCAGCCGGGTCAGACGCCCGAGCTTGTCCATCAGGAAGGGCGAGCCGTTGACCACCAGCCGACCCTGGATCACCCGGATCTCCAGCGTGTTCGGGCTCGTGTCCCAGGACCCCACCAGCGCCGCGTAGCGCCCCGAGAGGTCGTGGGTCACCTGGTTGCGCGAGCCGATCCAGCGCCGCGTATGATCCAGCTCCTCCCTCACGAAGGGGCCGTCCACCAGCAGATCCGTCTCCGCCAGCAGCGCCGCCACCCCGGGGCGACGCATCGACTCCAACGCCCGCCGCGTGTAGCCCGAGAAGATCATCACCGAGAGCCCCGCCGCGCGTAGCCCCCCGGCCAGCGACGCCAGCGCCTCCGCCTGGGCGAAGGGCTCGCCGCCCAGGATCGTCACCCCCTCGATCCCGTGGGCGTCGCGCGCCGCCAGCACCTCCGCCAGCACCTCCGACACCGACGCCCAGCGCCGATCCTCGAACTCCAGCATCTCCGGGTTGCAGCACCCCGGGCAGCGCATCGGACACCCCTGCACCCAGAGCCCGAAGCGCTTGCCCGGACCCTCCGCCTCCGTGCACGGGATCACCATCGCCACATTGATCCGCAGCTCAGACATACACCCCGTCCAGCAGCGCCTCCGGGGAGGGCTCGTGATCGGCGCGCGCCGCCAGCGCCGCCTCGCTGGCGGCCTCCATCTCCGCGTCCACCTCCGCCTCGATCGCCTCCAGACGCGCGCGACGCCCCGCCGCGGAGTCCTCCACCCCCGCGCCCACGGGACCGGCGTAGCAGGTGGTCAGCCAGGCCTCGAAGACCCCGATGGGGTCGCGGCGACCCCAGGACGCGAAGACGTCGGCGTCAAAGAGGCGACGCCCCTCCGCCTCGTCGTGGGTCGCGTGACCCCCCATCCGGAAGGTCTCCGCCACCACCAGCGTCGGGCCCTCACCGCGACGCGCCCGCGCCACCGCCAGCGCGCTGGCCGCGTAGACGTCCAGCACGTTGTTCCCGTCCACGCGCTCGCCGCGCATCCCGTAAGCCTCTGCAAACGCAAGGAAATCACCCTTCTGGTGCGTCTCCGTCCGCGTCCCCAGCGCCACCTGGTTGTTCTGGATGAAGATGACGATCGGCAGGTGGAGCGCCGCCGCCATGTTGGCGCCCTCGTGGAACTCCCCTGTCTTCGTCGAGCCGTCCCCCACCCAGGTCATCGCCACCCGCGCGCTGCGCTGCATCTTGAACGCCAGCGCCGCGCCCACCATCACCGGCTGGAGGCTCCCCACATGGCTCACCGGCGCCACCACCCCGTAGTCCAGATCCCCGATGTGCAGATCCCGACCCTGCGCCTTCGTCTCGGTGGTCCCCAGGTAGAGCGCGAACATCTGCCGCGCCGGGATCCCCATCTCCAGACACGCCGCCGCGTTCCGGATCATCGGCCCCACCACGTCGCGCTCCACACCCTCGCGGCGCAGCGCGTGCACCGAACCCACCGTCACCGCCTCCTCCCCGGTCGCCAGCCACGCCTTCGTGATCACCCCCATCTTCACCCAGCGCTTCAAGGCGATGTCGTGCAGCCGCGCCCGCAGCAGGCCCCGGTAGAGCCCCTCCAGCGCCTCCCACCCCAGGCCCGCGATCACCGCGGCCCGCGCCTCGTCGGCCTCCAGGCAGGCGCAGAAGCCCTCCAGCACACCCTCCTCGCAGCGCCACTCCTGATACTCC
Source organism: Myxococcota bacterium (assembly GCA_963169075.1). Taxonomy (GTDB): domain Bacteria; phylum Myxococcota_A; class Bradymonadia; order Bradymonadales; genus CAUJGC01. Next base: position 11,644 of record CAUJGC010000134.1, on the reverse strand, counting down.
GGCGGATCGTAGGCCTTGAAACGCTTCATGCTCCCTCGCTCTCCATCCTGCTCCGGGCCGGGCAACCCCCTGGCCCCCTAAGCCGACCAGCTTAGAGGAGCCTCGCGCGCTTTGCAAAGCATCTACCCTTGTGTACAGCGTCGCACCGCGCTATCACAGGGGAGCGCCGCGGCCCTCGGGTGTTGCGCGCGACGACCCCAGACCGCTCGTCGCGACGCTGCCGCGTCAGCTACGTTTCAAAACCCTGTATTCCCGGCGCAGCGCTGAGAGATTCAGGGTCAGGGGTCTGTAACGCCGCAGAGTCCAGGGAGGGACGCGGATGAGCGACCCGTGGGGAGAGGAGAGGATGACGACGGAGCGCTACGGCTCGGCCAAGGTGATGTTGCAGGTCTACCGGCGCCTGTGCGAAGGCGAGGTGCTGACGACGCAGGACATCGTGCAGGACTATGGGGTGGGGCGTCGGAGCGCGAGCTTCTACATGGACGTGATCACGGAGGCGGCCGATCACGTCATCGACTCGCGGCGCGGCAAGGAGCGCTGCCTGCAGCTGGCCGAGCCGATGGCGCTGGTGTCGGTGACGCGGAAGCTGGGGATCATCCTGGCGCTTGGGCGCCACTTCCTGACCCCGTTCCGGGGGACGGACTTCGCGGAGCACTACAATAATATGATGGCGGATCTGGAGGAGGCGGCGGACCCCGAGAGCCGGGTCGCCATGCTCCGCTGGCTCCGCAAGCTCATGGTCCGCCACCCTGGCGACCGGCGCCACGCCGAGCGCCAGGCCGAGCTGGACGCCATCCTCAAGGCGCTGGACGAGGAGCGCAAGCTGGCCTTCACCTACCGCTCCTTCGACGGGCGCCGCTCGCGCCGCGTCGTCGAGCCCCTCACGATGGTGGTCTGGAACGAGGAGCTCTACCTCGTCGCCTACGAGGCCCAGACCCGCAAGACCTTCGCCCTCTACTCCATGGAGGAGGTCGAGGTCCAGCCGGACAAGTACGTCTACCCCTCCTTCCAGGACTACGACCCCGAGCGCGTCTTTGAGAACAGCATCGGGATGTGGGCCTCGGAGGAGGCGCCGATCGAGCTGCTGCTGCGCTTCTCGGGGCGCTGGGAGACGTACTTCACGCGGACGCGCCTGCACCACAGCCAGAAGGTCCAGCTCGATCCCGAGGGTCGGGTGGAGGTCCGCTGGCGCATCGTCTGGACACCGGAGGTCCGTCAGTTCATCCTGCGCTTCGGGTTCGAGGCCGAGGTCCTCAGCCCGCCCCAGGTCCGCCAGGACATCCGGGACACCATCCAGAAGCTGGCGTCCCTCTACGGAGACGGCGCCAAGCCTCGATAAAACACTGTATCCCCACCTTCAACCGGCCCAGACGCCCAGGAGTGTGTGACGATGGCCCGTGATCGCTACTTTGAGAGCCGCTGCGTGGAGGTGGAGTCCCTCTGCGGAGACGTGATCCACATCACACTGGAGCGCGCCGACGGCGAGCCGATCAGCTGGACCCCGGGTCAGTTTGTGATGATCCACTTCCCGGACGCGGCGGGCCTGAGCCTGAACCGCTCCTACTCGATGTCGGCGGCGTCGGACCCGGCGACGCCGACGCGCTTCGCGCTCTGCGTGAAGCGGGTGGAGGGCGGGCTGGGCTCGACGCGGATCCACAGCCTGAAGCCCGGCGATCCGATCACGACCTCGGGGCCGTATGGGCGCTTCGTGCTGGCGAAGCAGCTGCCCCGGGACGTGGTGCTGGTGGCCACGGGGACGGGGGTGGCGCCGTTCCGCGCGATGCGCGCCCAGCTGGAGGCGCTGCTGGAGGCGGGGCATCGGGTGTGGCTCCTCTTCGGGGTGCGCTACGAGGGGGATCTGCTCTACCACGCCGAGTGGGAGGCGCTGGCGGCGGCGCACCCCGGCTTCTGCTACCGCCCGGTGGTGAGCCGCCCGCAGGCGTGGGCGGGGGCGCGGGGCTACGTGCAGGTCTTCCTGGACGAGGTGAAGGCGGCGGTGAACCCGGAGGACGCCATCGCGTACCTCTGCGGCGTGCCGGAGATGATCGACGGGATGCGCGACGCGCTCCAGGGGATCGGCTTCGGGATGCGCGCGATCAAGACGGAGAAGTACGTCTCGCCGCCCCCGCCCCGCGCGAAGGAGGAGGGGTGACGGGGGTCCGGGGGCGGCTCGCCCCAAGCCCAAGGAGGCCCCCCCCGGCGCCGCGGCGGCTTGCGTGCTGCGGGCGTTGCAAGTATCTCCCTGGGAGGGCGCCTCAGCGCGCCGCATGAGAACCCAGCCGATGATGAGGAGCGACGACGGATGGCGGTGATCGAGTTCCGCGACGATGGGATCGAGGAGGCGTTCGAGGCGGGGACGACGCTGCACGACGCGATTGAGGCGTGCGGCGCGGACATCATCTTCGGGTGCCGTGAGGGTGGATGCGCGACGTGCATCATCCGGGTGGTGGAGGGCATGGAGCACCTCTCCCCGGCGACCCACGCGGAGGAGTCCACGCTGGAGGAGGAGGAGCGGGAGGGCGGGTTGCGCCTCTCCTGCCAGGTGGTGATCACCGGCGAGGGGCGCGTGGTGATCGAGAGCGCGGGTCTCTGAGGGGGAGGGGTCGATGGCGGTGCTGGAGGACATCACGCAGGCGGTAGGTCGGACGCCGATGGTGCGCTTGCGGCGCGTCGTCGGGGACTTGAAGTGCGAGATCTACGCCAAGCTGGAGTTCTTCAACCCGCTGGCGAGCGTGAAGGATCGGATCGGGCTGGCGATGGTGGAGGCGGCGGAGGCGGAGGGGCGGCTGCACCCGGAGAGCCTGCTGGTGGAGCCGACGAGCGGGAACACGGGGATCGCGCTGGCGTTTGTGGCGGCGTCCCGGGGGCTGCGGCTGAAGCTGGTGATGCCGGACAGCTACAGCGCGGAGCGGATGGTGCTCTTCCGGGCGCTGGGGGCGGAGCTGGAGCTGACGCCGGGGCCGCTGGGGATGCAGGGGGCGGTGGATCGGGCGCGGGAGCTGGTGGCGCGGGTGCCGGAGGCGCTGATGCTCCAGCAGTTCGAGAACCCGGCCAACCCGGCGGCGCATGAGCGGACGACGGCGGAGGAGATCTGGGCGGACACGGGGGGGCAGATCGACGCGCTGGTGACGGGGGTGGGGACCGGGGGGACGCTGACGGGGGTGACGCGGGGGCTGCGGCGTCGGAACCCGGACTTTCTGGCGTTCGCGGTGGAGCCGGAGGAGAGCCCGGTGATCTCGGGGGGCGCGCCGGGTCCGCACGACATCCAGGGGATCGGGGCGGGCTTTGTGCCGGGGAACCTGGACACGTCGCTGCTGGCGGGGGTGGTGCGGATCTCGACGGCGGAGGCGATGGCGATGTCGCGGCGCCTGGCGGTGGAGGAGGGGCTCCTGGTGGGGATCTCGTCGGGGGCGAACGTGGCGGCGGCGATCAAGGTCGGGGGGCTGCCCCGGATGCGGCGGCGGCGGATCGTGACGGTGTGCTGCTCCTCGGGGGAGCGCTACCTCTCGACGCCGCTCTTCGCCCACCTGAGCGCCGAAGCGCGCGAGCGGACGCGCTGAGGGGTCATGGCGAAGACGTCTCCCGAGGTTCAGGCGACGCCGCCCTCCCCTGCGGAGCGCCTGCTGACGTCGATCATCGAGGACGTGACGGCGGTGATGCGGAACGACCCGGCGGCGCGGAGCGCCGTCGAGGTGCTGCTGGCCTATCCGGGGCTGCACGCGATCTGGCTCCACCGGCTGACCCACCCGCTCTGGCAGCGTGGGCAGACGACGTGCGCGCGGCTGCTCTCGCACCTGAACCGGAGCCTGACGGGGATCGAGATCCACCCGGGGGCGCAGCTTGGGCGGCGAGTCTTCATCGATCACGGGATGGGGGTCGTCATCGGGGAGACAGCTGTTATAGGCGATGGATGTCTCATCTATAAAGGCGTCGTCCTGGGGGGGACGCGGCTGGAGCAGGGGAAGCGGCACCCGACGCTGGGCGCGGGGGTGGTGGTGGGCTCGAACGCGTGCATCCTGGGGGACGTGGTGATCGGGGATCACGCGCGGATCGGCTCGGGCTCGGTGGTGGTGCGGGACGTGCCAGCGAAGGCGACGGCGGTGGGCGTGCCGAGCCGGATCGTCTCGACGGTGGAGGGGGTGGGGCCGCTGGATCACGGGGCGCTGCCGGACCCCATCGCCACGGTGATGCGCTCGCTGCTGGACGAGGTGGCCCAGGTGCGGGCGCGGGTGGCGGCGCTGGAGGCGGCGCTGGAGGCGGCGCAGGGCGGCGCGGTGGAGGAGGAGGACGACCCGCAGCGGCGCCTGGCGGAGGTGTTCTTCGAGCATGGGGACGCGTGAGGGGGCGCGGGTTTGACGTGCGGGGTGGATCTGCGCTATCAGGGGCGGCCTTTGTCAAGGTGCTGCCGCGTGTGAGGAGCAAGCCATGAGCGAGACGACGACGATCGAAGCCGACGAGATGATCCCCCCCCCTGGCGCTGAGGAGGAGACGCCCGAGCCGGGCCCCTTCCCGGGCGACTTCGCCGCGGCGAAGGTGAGCCGCATCGGGGAGGCGCAGGTGGAGGTGAGCTTCGGGGAGGGGCTGGTGGGGCGCTTCGAGCGTCGGGAGGCGACGCGAGGCGACGGGACGCTCCTGATCCACGAGGGGGAGGAGGTCGAGGTCCTGCTGGACGAGGCGCAGCCTGACGGCGCGTGGGTCGTCTCGATGGAGAAGGCCGAGAAGGTGCGGATCTACGAGCGGCTGGTGGAGCTGGCGGAGCGTCACGCGAAGGTGGAGGGGGTGATCACGCGGGTGGTGCGGGGCGGCTTCTCGGTGGACATCGGGGTGCGGGCCTTCCTGCCGGCGCAGGAGTCGGGGATCCGTCGGAGCGACGTGATGGGGGCGGTGGGGCGCACGGTGCGGTGCGCGATCCAGCGCTTTGACCGCAAGGAGAACCTGGTGGTGCTGACGCGGCGGAAGGTCGCGGAGCAGGAGTCGAAGGAGCGCAAGGCGGCGCGCCTGGCGTCGCTGCAGGTGGGTGAGGTGATCGACGGCTGGGTGTCGAGCCTGGCGAAGTTTGGCGTGTTCGTGGACCTGGGCGGGGTGGACGGGCTGGTGCCGATGGGCGAGCTGGCCTGGGGGCGCGTGGAGCGCGCCGAGGAGCTGCTCTCCGAGGGCGACCCGGTGCGGGTGAAGGTGGTGGACATCGATCGGGAGCGGGGTCGGATCGGGCTCTCGATGCGGGCGCTGCTGGAGAACCCGTGGGCGGTGGCGGCGGAGCGCTTCACGCCGGGGACGCGGGTGGTGGGTCGGGTGAGCAACCTGACGGACTTCGGGGCCTTCGTGGAGATCAGCGAGGGGATCGAGGGGCTGGTGCACAGCTCGGAGCTGACCTGGGATCGGGAGATCACGCACGCGGCGCAGCTCCTGGAGGTGGATCAGGAGGTCGAGGTGGTGGTGCTTGGGATCGACGCGGCGAAGGAGCGCGCGAGCCTGAGCGTCAAGCAGCTCACCCCGAACCCGATGCACGCGGTGCTCTCGACGCTGGAGGTGGGCGCGGTGGTCGAGGGGCGGGTGGTGCGGATCGAGGAGTACGGGGTCTTTGTGGAGGTGGCGCCCGGGGTCTCGGGGCTGGTGCATGTGAGCGACATGGACTGGACGCGCCGCATCAAGAACCCCATGGATCTCAAGGACTTTGCCTTGGATCAGCCCTGCTCGGTCCGCGTGCTGGAGGTGGATCAGGAGCGCGGGCGCATCAAGCTGGGGATCAAGCAGCTGACGCCGGACCCGTGGGAGGCCCTGGAGGCGACGCTCCGTCCGGGGGCGGTGGCCGAGGTCACGATCACGCGCATCGCCCCCTTCGGGGCCTTCGCGGCGCTGGCCGAGGGGGTGGAGGGGTTGATCCACATCTCGGAGGTGGCGCCCGATCGGGTGCAGGATCTGACCCGCGAGCTGTCCACGGGGCAGACGGTCAAGGTCAAGGTGCTCTCGGCGGACCTGCGCTCGCGCAAGATCGCCCTCTCGATCAAGGCCTTCCTGGAGGAAGGCGAGGAGGGCATGATGCGGAGCTACACCGACGAGGAGACCGAGGCGGCGCCGGAAGCGGAACCAGGCCCGGGGCATGGAGCGCTGGACCAGGGCGGCGACGCTGACGACGCTGAAGCCGGACTCCTGGGCGACCACCTGGGCGAAGTCGGACTCGCGGAACATGCGCGCCACGACGTAGGCGCTGGGGAAGCGCTGCGCGAGCCACATCGCCGTGCGGAGGTTCGTCGCGTCATCCCCGGAGCCGAGGATGAAGACCGGCTCGGTCTCGTCGAACTTGAAGCGGCTCTGCAGCTCCCACCAGATCGCCGGGTCCTGAAGATCCCCGTCCACGACGTGGTGCCGGTAGCCGCTGATGAAGCCGACCTGCTCCTGGAAGTCCGCGACGCGCATCCGCGCGTCGGTGTCCAGCAGGATCATGGTGTCAAAGCAGCCCTGGGCGTGGAGCTGCAGCTCGTCCAGCATCGTCTGCCCGAAGCGCCCGAAGCCCGCCAGGACCACGATGTCCCGCGGGTGGGTCCGCTTGAAGTGCTCCAGCAGGCGGGTCTGCACGAGGTGGGTGGCCGCGATGTGGTGGCTGTTGAAGAGGCCGCAGGAGGTCAGGAGCCTGGAGCGCGTCTTCTTGAGCACCCGCACCATGCGGATGTCCGACACATGGATCACCACCCGCGACGCGACCGCGTCCCCCTCCATGTTCAGGATCCGGGTCGCCGCGTCGAGGTTGGTGAAGTCGTCCCCGGTCAGGAGCAGGATGCGATCCGCCGCCCGGAGGTTGAGGGACTCCAGCAGGAGGGGGTTGGTGATGTCTCCTGCGCGGACCTCGGCGCCGTACTGCTCGCGGAAGAGGTCCTCGATGGCCTGATCCGGGTTCAGCTCCACGACGATGACCTTCTTGCTGCGGTGGACCTCCCGGAGCCGGTCCAGGTAGAGCTCGGCCAGCTTGCCCGCGCCCGCGATGACGATGTGACGCCTGGGCGGGAGCGTGATCCACGACTCGCTGCGGATGGCGCGCAGGAGCCCCTCGACCACCGCCGAGGCGGTGACCGCCGGGGCGGCGAAGTAGCAGGTCCACATCAGGAGCTGCGCCCAGGCCGGCCCGGAGCTGGGCACCCCCAGATCCATCCCACCCAGGACGAAGAGGCCGAGGGTATAATAGATATGGGTGACGAAGTCGGCGCCCGGCAGCCCGGGCCGATCCGTCATGCCCACCCCGGCCTCGAAGGCGACGAAGCCGAGGGCGAAGATCAAGATGGCGATGGGGCCGCGCCAGCTCAGGAAGCGCATCGCGGCCTGGAAGGCGCGCTGGAGCCGGGTCGGGCTGCGTCGGGTGTAGGGCATAGGGGCTCCGGGTGGGCGCGCCAGGCAGCGCGAGCCCCGAGTGTACGCGGCGCCGCAGGCAGCGCAAGCCATCAAAGTGTGCTAGGGTCATGCGTCGTGTCCTCACCCCCTACCCAAGGAGCAACGATGTCCTCTCCTCCCCTCTCCCTCGCGCAGCGCCTCTTGCTCAAGCTCGGTGAGATCGCAGCCCGGGGCGATGTGACGATCCACCGCAAGAGCGGCTCGTGGAGCGGCCCGATCAAGCGCTGGGAGCCCGTCCTGCCTGCGGACATGTACGCCTTCTACCGCGCGCTGAACGGGCTCACCTTCTACTACGCGTTCACGGATCGGCCCGACGACTGGCACGGCTTCCGGATCCTCTCGCTCGATCAGAACGGTAAGGGGACGATCGACGCCTGGAGTGCGCGGGTCCACCTCCGCCGTCAGGCGGTGAAGCGCTACCCCAAGCACTTCTTTCAGGAGGGCGCGCTGGCTGCGGAGACGCCCGCCCTCTTCTTCCTGGGGAGCGATGACGCCTGGGGCGTCATCATGACAGGCGAGGGCGAGAATACGTCGTTCTACCACTGGGACAACGATGGTTTTGTTAGATATTTGACCGGATCTTTTACAGAGCTGATCGACCGCTTGATCGACCGCGGCTTCGCCCACACCTGGGCCTACGCAGACCAGCACCCGGACACCGACGCGGTGGTGGCGCGCCTGGCGCAGCCCGCTCCGGCGCAGCGCTACGCCGTGCGGGTGTTGGAGCGCAGCGAGCGCCCGGAGCAGGCCCACCGCGCCGAGCAGGTGGCCGCGCTGAGCCCGGAGACGCTGAAGAGCGCGCTGCGCGCGCTGGGGGCGTCCAAGGCGATCAAGCTGCCCCGCAAGGAGCAGGAGGCGCAGGCCTGCGCGCTCCTGGAGGAGCACGCGGGTGATCCGGTCAAGGTGGCGAAGGTGATGAAGGCGGTGGGTTATGGCGCAGGGAAGCAGACGGAGGCTGGGCTCCGGGAGCGCTTCTTTGTGGGGATGGAGACGCTGGTCACGCTGCGGCTGGAGGTGGAGGCGCTGGAGGACGGCCTGGTGCCCGACTACGAGAGCGAGGCGGAGCCCCTGCTGGTGCGCGTGCTCCAGAGCTGTCCGGGGGTGGATCTGAGCGTGGGCTACACCGAGCACGCCGCGCTGCTCCGCTATGTGCCGGTGCGGCGCTGGCCGGACTTCACGAGCCCCTTCCTGAGCTTCAGCGCGGTGTCGCCCTGGGGAGCGCGCGGAGCCCGCAAGGGGGTGTTCGAGGTGTTGGTACCTGAGGATCGGGCTGCCGGGCTGATCGCGGGCGCACGCCTGATCTCACCCGCGCGCCGCCATGACGTGCTGACGCGGATCCGGTGAGGAGGTTGGCCGTCAGCCTGCGGCGGCCGCAGCGGCGTGGGGGGCGCCGAAGCGGTGGGCGGGGACGTGCTGGGGCATGCAGCGGTGGGGGGTGGAGTCGGCCTCTTCGAGGAGGTCCTCCAGGAGATCGACGCAGCCGCCGCAGCAGGTGCCCGCGCCGCAGCGCGCTCCGATCGCCTCCAGGTCCAACGCGCCGTCCCGGATCACCGAGCGCACCTCACGATCCGAGACACCTTCACACAGGCAGACAATCATGGCTTCACAGCTCCATCCACCCCCTCGCGGCGAGGCGAGGGTCTTGTCCTGGGTCGTCGGTCCTGGCGCCGACACAGGATATTGAAAGTCACTTTCAGCTTCATGTCAAGCCCAAAGATCGCCTGCCCCCAGCGCGAGGCGCTCCTGGCTCTATACATCGCGCGACGATCTGCTAGGCTGGAGTGAGCCGCGGGCCATGCGATCCACCAGCTGACCTCCTGACACGCATCATGACACGACACCCTGCCCTCCTCTTCGCCCTCCTCCTCAGCGCTGTTGGCTGCAACAACCTGCGAGACGTGGAGGGGATCGAGCGCACCCCTGCGGAGACAGGCGGCGAGAACAACGCCACGAACAACAGCGCCTCCAACAACGCGCCGGGCAACAACGCGCCGGGCAACAACGCGCCGGGCAACAACAGCCCGGGCAACAACAACCCGGGCAACAACAACCCGGGCAACAACAGCGCGTCCTGCACGGATCGAGACGGCGACGGTGCGCCGTCCGGGGCGTCGTGCGCCGAGGGGCTTCGGGTGGACTGCGACGACGCCGACGCGTCGCGCTCCCCGTTCGAGGCGGAGCTGTGCAACGGGCTGGACGAGGACTGCGACGAGGTGGCCGACGAGGGGGTGAGCGCGCCGACCTGCCCGCTGCGGGAGGGGGTCTGCCTGGGGTCGCGCAAGCCCTGCCTCGGGGAGTCGGGCTTCGGGGCGTGCGGCGCGGCGGAGTATGGCGACGCCTGGGTGGAGGAGGAGGACAACCTGTGTGACGGCCTCGACAACGACTGCGACGGGCAGACCGACGAGGGCTGCGCCTGCGAGGAGGGAGACACCCAGCTCTGCGGCAGCGACGAGGGCGCCTGCTCACCCGGCGTGCAGCGCTGCGAGGAGGGAGCCTGGGGGGCGTGCCTCGACGCCACCGGGCCGCAGGATGAGGTCTGCGACGGCGTGGACAACGACTGCGACGGCCAGATCGACAACGACCTGGAGGCTCCGTTCTGCGCGCTCCAGGCCGGGCTCTGCCAGGGGAGCCGCGCCACGTGCCAAGGCGAGGCCGGCTGGAGCGCCTGCGGCGCAACAGAGTACGGCGACGCCTGGGTCCAGGACGAGGCGGCGCGCTGCGACGGCCTCGACAACGACTGCGACGGCACAAGCGACGAGGGCTGCGCCTGCGTTGACGGCGAGAGTCGCGCGTGCGGCACCGACGTCGGCGCCTGCGAAGAGGGCTCCCAGCGCTGCCAGGCGGGTCAGTGGGGTCCCTGCGCGGGCTCCACGGGGCCGATGCCCGAGATCTGCGACGGCATCGACAACGACTGCGACGGCATGAACGACGAGACCTGCGCGTGCGAGACAGGTCAGACGCGCGCCTGCGGCACCGACGTCGGCGCGTGCGAAGCGGGGACGCAGCAGTGTATGGGGGGACAGTGGGGGGCTTGCCGCGGTGGGGTCGGCCCCACGCCCGAGACCTGCGATGGCCTCGACAACGACTGCAACGGCGTGGTGGATGAGGGGCTCTGGCAGGCGTGCGACGCGTGCTTCGCGCGCGCCACGACCGGGCCGCTGCTGGGCAACACCAACACGAACTGCAACGGCTTCGGCACCTGCTTCGTCAACCCGACCGGGGTCGTCATGCCCCCCAGCGGCGCGCTGGAGCAGCCCATCTGCCCTGGCACCTTCACGCAGGGATCGACGGCGGACGCGTTCAACCACGAAGGCGAGCTCTCCTCAAGCCCAGCCCACGCCGTGACGCTCAGCCGCCCCCTCCTCGCCTCCAGCGTCGAGCTGACCGAGGGGGCCTTTGCGCTCCTCTATGACTATCTACCGGTGAGCCTCCGCTTTGACAGCGCCTCCTCCGCCTGCACCAGCGGCGCGGCGGCGACCTGCCCCAAGCGGGATCTCAACTGGTTTGAGACGCTCGCGCTCGCCAACGCCTTCACCAGCGCCTTCAACTTCGCCTTCAACACCGACCTGTCCTCCTGCTACGAGCTGGGGCGGTGCAGCCTGGTCGCTGAGGATGAGGCGGGCGGCGCCATGCGCCTCTCCTGCCCGGACCCCATCATCTGGGACAACACCTGCACCGGCTTCCGCCTCCCCACCGAGGCCGAGTGGGAGTACATGACCCGCGCCGGGACGACGGGCGCCTGGCACAACGCAAGCATCACAGACCTGCCTGTCGCAGCGGAGATCACCGATTGCGTCGTCGTGGTCGGTCTGGGGGAGATCGCCCGGTATTGCTACAACAGCCAGGGCAGCGCCTGGGGGGTCGCTGGCCTCCGAGCCAACCCGTGGTCGCTCTGGGACGTGAGCGGCAACGTGGAGGAGTGGGTGTGGGATCTCCATGGAGATTACCCGAGCGCGCCGCAGAGCGATCCGCAGGGCCCCAGCTCCAGCGGGAGTGAGAAGCGGCGCATCACGCGCGGCGGACATTACCAGAGCCACCCCCTGGAGACCCGCTCGGCGGCGCGAAGCTCCGCGCACCCCACCACGCACACGCAGACGCGGGGCGTGCGCTTCGTCCGCACGCTGGAGCCCCTCCCCTGAGCCCGTGGATGGGGGTCCGGGGGCGGCTCGCCCCCGGTCGCCGGGGGGGCCCCCCAAAAAAAAAAAAAAACAAAAAATAAAAAATATTTTTGGTTTTTTTGTTTGGGGGGGACACGCCGCCC
>CAUJGC010000133.1 GCA_963169075.1 Myxococcota bacterium | reverse complement strand
ACGGGCCAGAGCCCGTAGCAACGGCCCCAGCCCCCCCGTGACGGGGGCACCGCCGCAGGGACGGGTCGGGGCGATCCGCCCCGCTCTCCCAAGGAACCCCCATGTCCTCTCGTCTGCTCCTCCTCGGCGCGGCGCTGCTCGCGCTCTTCGCTGCGGCCTGCACCCCTGCCCGCGGCGGCAGCGGCGACAAGTGCACCAGCGACGATGCGTGCCGCCGCACCGAGTACTGCAAGTTTGACGATCCGCGTGACGCGCAGGGCCGCTGCAGCGACCTGAATGATCCCAACAGCGTTACAAACAACAGCGCGTCAAACAGCACAAGCAATAACGCATCAAACAACGCGTCAAACAACATAAACAACAGCGTCGCGCCCAATAACGCGCCCAATAACGCGCCCAATAACGCGCCAGGCTTCACGGAGGGGGAGTGCCGCGTCACCTGCGACGGCATCATCGCCTGCGAGGCCCTTGAGACATGCGCTGCGGATGCTCGTAACACAGGTCGTAACGCCTGCTACAACCTCTGCGCCTTTGAGGAGCAGCGCGCTTGAGTTGGCGCGCTCCGCGCAGACCCCTGCGGCGATGGCATCGCCGAGATCGGCCAGCTCTTCGACACAAGCACCTGCGAGGCCCCCTGCCCTGCCCTCTGCGCCCGCGTCGTCGCCTGCCTGGAGACCTGCCCCGAGCGTCCGCTCGTCCTGGGGGGCGTCACCATCGCCCAGGAGGAGTGTGACGCGTTCTGCGATGACGATCCTGCTGTCCAGGGTGAGCTGGAGGACCTCGCCGCCGGGAGCTGCGCCCAGCTCCGCGAGGCGATCTGTGACGTGGAGACCGGCGGCGACAGCAACGCGGGTGAGCCCTGCCAGGACCAGGAGGAGTGCTTCGCCTCCAACACCTTCGCCGCCTGCTTCTACGAAGACCCTGATGGCTGGCCTGGGGGTCACTGCACGACCTTCTGCTCCTCCCACAGCGAGTGCGGCGCGGGCAAGTCCTGCATCGCCTTCGACGGCGGCTCCTTCTGCATGAGATCGTGCGAGAGCACCCGCGACTGCCGCCCTGGCTACTCGTGCACGCCCCTCAGCACCGGCGACGCTTGCTATCCCAGCTGTACTTCGGACGACAACTGCTCGAACGGCCTCCGATGCAACCGTGACAGCGGGCTGTGCGAGCCGTGACCCCTCGGGGCCGCGCGTGGGGCTGAAGCCCGGCGAGGAGCCGGAGGGGCGCCCTACAGGATCGGCTCGGGCTTGAGGACGACCTTGCCGTCTCGGACGACGACGGTGAAGCCGACGTCGCGGGCGTTGTGCTTCTTCTTGAGGATCTGACGGTTCTTCTCCAGGCGCTTGGAGAAGCCGTCAAAGTCCAGCTCCGAGACGTCTTCCCCGAGGTTCTTCCGGGCGGTGACGTACTCATCATAGAGGCGCTTGTCGGCGTCCGGCGAGGCAGTGGCGCGGGGGAGGGGCACGCCGACGACCTGGGGTGAGCCCTCGACGTGGAGCTGGTCGCGGTTGATGGCGCGCATCATGCTGGTGGCGGTGACGTCGTCCACCATGAGATCGCCCCAGTCGGCGGCCTCCTCGTCGTCCTCATCGGGCATCCGCTCGCCGCGGAGGGCGGCGGAGAGGAGGTTGAGGGAGCGCGCCATGTCGCGGGGGAGGGAGTCGCTGCCGGAGACGCGGAACTCGGCGGCGCGGTTGCCCGCGACGACCTCCTGGATGGTGCGGTCGATCTCCTCCAGGGAGCGGATGAAGAGCTGGAGGAGGACGAGGGTGGCGCTGAGGGCCAGGAGGAGGAGGGCGAGGCCGCCCAGGAGGATGCGGTTGCGGAGCTGCTGGGCCGGGGTGAGCGCGTCGGTGATGTCCGTCAGGACGATGAAGCCGGAGGGGGCCCCGGAGGCGTTGGCGCTGTGGTAGCGGGCCAGGGCCAGGAGGTCGCGGCCCTGGATGCGGACCCGCACCGGGGCGGGCTCGGCGCCCTGGTCCTTGAGGCGCGGGAAGAGCTGCTGGGCGAGGAGGCCCTCGTCGTCGGGGGAGAGGGTGGAGCCGTAGATGCGCTCGTGGGCGAAGTAGGCGACGCCGCGGCCCTCCAGGGCGCGGCTGGCGCTCTGGGCGGCGCCGTCGTTGATGAGGACGCCGACGACGACCACGCCCAGGAAGCGCTCGCTGCCCTGCTGGATGGGGGCGAGGCCGACGCGCACGAGGTTCTCGTCATCGCTCTGGCTCCAGCGCCAGCGCCAGGTGTCCTTGAGGGGTGCGCCGAGCTGGGTCTTGAGGACGGTGGGGTGATCCTGGGCGACGTTGACGTTGTACCAGTCGTAGCGGCCCTGGCCGAGCGCGGCGACGCCGCTGCCCGCGTCGTCGGTGACGAAGAGGAGGTCGGGGGTGAAGGGGCGGCGCTGGGTGAGGTCCAGGTCCAGATCGCGGGCGCTCTCCTTCTCCTTCTGGAGGTTCTCGAAGACGAACTTCCAGCGCAGGAGGCCCTTGTTGTAGACCCCGAGGTGCCGCTGGTAGGCGAAGTTGCCGGTGTACTCGTCGGTGAGGGACTCGCGCAGGCCGGAGAAGTCCGCGATCTCGCGGGCCTTGGCGGTGAGGGCGAAGTCTTCGAGGCGCTCGTGGCGGGCCTGGCTGGTGGCGGCCAGGACCAGCTCCTCCTCCGCGTTGAGGAGGAGCTGCGCTTCGAGGGTCTGCGGGAGGGTGAAGTAGGCGAGCGCTGTGGTGCCAGCGATGAGCAAGGCGAGGGTCGCAGCGACCTTGACGCGGAACATGGCGGCGCCTCCTGAGGCAAGGGAGCGACGGGCAGCGCGCCGGGAGGGGCCGCCCGCAGCTCAGTACTGTCTTGGGAGATTGTCGATATTCACGGTATCAATCGCGAAGCGGATGAGGGCCGAGCGGTTCATCTTGGTGAAGCCGCGCCGCTTGAGCTCCTTGACGAGGGTGTCGATGCGCTCGATGTCGTCCAGGTAGAGGGAGACGCTGACGACGCGGTAGTGGGTGGGCTTGTCGCTGCGCCGGGCCTCGTCATCCTCGTCTTCGTCGTCATGGTGGGCGCCGTTGAGGTGACCTGGGGTGTAGAAGGTGCGGGCGAGGACGTCTTCCTCAGCAAAGGGATCGCTGGCCATGACCCGCTCCTCGGGTGGATTGTTCTTCATGGGGTCACGCTACATCCCGACGCGTCTGCGTGTTCTCGATGACCCAGTCCACGAGGCGCTTGTAGTCGCGCGCGCCGTGGCACTCGGGGGCGTATTCAAAGATGCTCTGCTTGTGGCTCGGGGCCTCCTTGAGGCGCGTGTTGACCCGGATGGGGGGCAGGACGCGATCCTTGAAGTGGCCCTTGAGGGTGTTGACGGCCTCGTTGCTGATCTTGTTGCGCTGGTCGTAGAAGGTGGGGAGGATGCCCATGATCGAGACCGGGTGCATCATGAGCTGGTTGACGTTCTTGAGGGTGCGGAGGATCTGCTTGACGCCCACCAGCGAGAGGAAGTCGCAGCTCACCGGCACGATGATCTTGTCCGCGTAGGTGAGGGCGTTCATGTTGAGGAGCGAGAGGCTCGGGCCGCAGTCCATGATGATGAAGTCGTAGTCGTCCACGCCGTCCATCCGGCGCCGGAGGACGCGCTCGCGGCCGTCGTTCATCCGGGCGAGCATGATCTCGGCGCTCGCCAGGGACTCGTTGGCGGTGATGACGTCCAGGTTGGGGCGCACGGAGACAGCGCACTCCCGCGGAGGCGTCTCCTCGACGAGGAGGTGGTAGAGCGAGCGCTCCCCCTTGACCCCCAGGCTGATCCCGACGTGCCCCTGCGCGTCCATGTCGATGACCAGCACCCGCATCCCCGCCTCGGCCAGCCCCGCCGCCAGGTTGACGCTGGTCGTCGTCTTCCCCGTGCCGCCCTTCTGGTTGAGGATCGCGATGCGACGCGGCCCCGTCCTGGCGCGGTGCAGCCGGCTCTCCAGCGTCCGGACGACCGGCGAGCGGCACTCCATGGAGCAGAAGTACTGCACCTCGCTCCCCACCGTGACCTGCTGGAAGGCATAGCGCAGCTCAAAGCGCTTCTCACAGCTGGAGCACCCCACCTCGCCGCTCACCGCCGGGGCGGCCTGGGAGGGCGCCTCCTCGGCGGGCGCAGGGGTCGGCGCCGCGACCGCGGGCAGCGCAGCGCCCGAGGCGCTGGCGGCCGCGTTGGCGGCGTTGGCAGGCCCCATCAGGCGGGCCTTGAGCTGACAGGCCTGGGTGCAGTAGTAGAGGACCGCGTCCCCCGACTTCTGCACCTGGAACGAGAACTTGACCTCGAAGCGGCGCCCGCAGACGTTACAACCTTGAAGTGCAGTGACCATCGCGACCCATCCTTTGGCTTCCGTGCAGCGATCCCCGGACCACCCGACCTGCGCGGCACCACGCCATCCTGGCTCTGTGGTTCACAATGCGCGCCGCCCAAGCGGTCTGACTGCTGGCTCCTACCCTAATGCGAGGCCGCCGCTCAGGTCAAGCGTGTCAAGTTTTTCGCCTTCGCCGTCAACCCCCACCCAGGCGTTGCGCATCACCCAGGTGGCCGCTACGATGGGGCAGGCGGGGGCGCCTGACCGCCCCCCAAGACCTCTCCGCCCGATGGAGCCGCCCGTGAAGATCCTGACCTCCGCCTCCCCGCTCCGGCTGGCGCTCGCGCTCGCCGCCCTCACGCTCGCCGCCCTGGCCTGCTCCGACGACGCCAACACGGGCCTCGTCAGCGTCACCTGCCCCGACGGCTTCGTCGATCAAGGCGGGCGCTGCCAGCAGGCGACGCCCATCACGCTGGAGCCGTCCACGCTGGGGGTCGCCGCGCTCGGCGTGCCCTACGTCCAGACCCTGACGGCGGCTGGCGGCGCGCGCCCCTACGCCTTCAGCGGCGGGGCCGGGCTCCCGCCGGGCCTCACCCTCAGCGGCGGCGGGCAGCTTGGCGGGACGCCCACGGAGAGCGGCGCCTTCACCTTCACCGTCACAGCCACCGACAGCCTGGGGTCCAGCGGCGCCCAGACCTACACCCTCCGGGTGCTCGATCCAGGCGACCCCAACAACCCGAACAACAGCACAAACAGCGCAAACAACAGCGCAAATAATAGCACAAACAATACAAACAACAGCACAAACAACGCAAACAACAACCCCATCTGCGTGCCAGCCGACGAGGTGTGCGGCGATGGGGTGGACAACGACTGCGACGGGGAGGCGGACGAGGGGTGTCCGGTGTGCGCGCCGACGGAGGAGGTGTGCGACGGGGCGGACAACGACTGCGACGGCCAGGTGGACGAGG
>CAUJGC010000132.1 GCA_963169075.1 Myxococcota bacterium | reverse complement strand
TGCGGCGGCTGGGGGCGAGCCGCCCCCAGACCCCCAACGCTCTAGGGCGCAGGCGTCACCCCAGGCCGCGGAGGCGGGAGGTCCTCGACGCCGGAGCCGCGGAGGTGCTGCGCGATGAGGGCGCTGAGGCCGACCGCGACGCCGACGACGAGGAGGAAGACGACGACCTTCTTACCGGAGGTCTCCCCGACGCGCTCGGCGGGGGTGTGATCGGAGGGTGAGGGGTTCACGGGGAGGCCAGGTCCTTCTCAGGGGGGATCTTCGGCCTGGGCAGCTCACCGAGCCAGGTCCACTCCTGGCTCCGCTCGCCGCGGGCCAGCTCGCGCGCCGCCTGATCGGCGCGCCGCTGCGGATCGGGGATACGGTACTCTCCGGGCAACATCAAGAGGAGGCGCGTCGCCGCGTCGAGCCCCACCCGGTGCCCCGCGCTGACGTAGATGGGCTTGACCCCGTCCTGGGTGCGCAGCACCCGCCCCACCTCCTCGCCGCCGAGCCACACAGGCGAGGCGCCGCCGCGGGCGCGCCCGGGCTGGCCCTCGAAGCGGAGGAGGGTGTTCTTGGCGGCGCCGACGGTCACGGCGCCGCTGACGACGCCCAGCCAGCACGCGGCGCCGAAGCGGCGAGGATGCGCGACGCCGTGTCCATCGACGACGACGACGTCGGGGGCGGGGAGAGCCTCGGCGGCCAGGCGCTCCATGAGGGCCAGGAGGGGCGGGCCCTCGCGGAAGCAGAAGAGGCTCGGCACATAGGGCGCCCCGGTGGCGGCGGTCCCGGCGAAGGTGCCGAGGCGCTCGCCGCCGAGGCGGGTCAGATCCCCGGCGACGTGGGCCAGCTCGCCGTCGTACTGGATGTCCAGCGCGAGGACCACATCCCCGGCGCCGGGGGTGTAGCCCGCGCCGGGGGCGGGGATCTCGACCTGCTGGGCCAGCGCCTCCTGGAGCGCCGTCGCTTGTATCTCATCCATTGATTTCACCTCTCGATGCTCCGCACCGCAGCGCGGCACACCCCGGGGCACTCCCTATGGGCACGGCGCAGCCCGGGCGCAAGCCCTCAACGCTCCGCCACCACCACCTCCTGCCCCGCCGAGCGCCCGAAGACCTCGGGCTCGTACATCGCCTCGGCGGTGGCCGGGGGCAGGGCGTAGCGGCCGGGGGTCGTGGCCCGCAGAAAGACGGTGGTGGTCATGGGCGACGACGCGGGCAGGTCGTCCGCGAAGAGGAGCACCCGCTCCGGGTGCAGCTCCCGGTGGCTCACCCGCCGCGTGTCCCGGCGGGTGAAGGTCGAAGCCGCGTGCCCGCTCCCCAGCGCCTCGTCGATGGGCTCCAGGCCCGGCGGGAGCGGGATGTTGGCCGCCACCCACTGCGCGTGCCCGCTGCTCGTCACCTCCACGTCCATCGCCACCACCTCGCCGGTCTGGAGCGCGGTCCCGGGCGCCAGCGCGCTGCCGTCGCGGCGGCGCAGCGACCGCGCCACCGTCAGCCCCCGCGAGCGCGCCGGGAGCCCGCGCCCCTCCACCGCATAGGAGAAGCCCAGGCGCCAGTAGAGGCGCCCCGCCCCGTGGCGCTGGAGCGTCACGCCCAGCGGCGACCCCGCGTCGCCCTCCTGCCCGCGACGGAGCGCCAAAAGCTGCTCCATCGGCACCTCCTTCACTTGAACCTCCTGGGTGAAGCCCTCGAAGCGCGCCGACAGCGCCGGGGTGTCCTCGATCCAGAGCCGCGCATCCAGGCGCGGCTCCACCGACTCCCGGGCGCGGGCGTAGGCGGCCAGCGCCACCAGCGCCCAGGCGTTCTCCTGGGTGTTGCGCCAGGCCCCGCCCCGGCGCTGCTCCATCAGCCCGCGCGCCAGCTTCGGCACCAGGGCGTGCTCGGGCGCCGCACGCAGCAGCGCCAGGAGCACCATCGCGTCGCTCCGGGCGCTGGAGTGGAACATGTCCCCCCACCACCAGGCCGCCCGCTCGAAGGTCCGCGCCGTCGCGGGCTGCTCGTCCACAGCGGCCAGCACCTCGCGGCGGGCCGCGTCCAGGCGAGGGTCGGCGGCGTCCAGGCGGTGGAGCGTCATCATCAGGAGCGCCCGTGCGAAGAGCGGCAGCTCCGAGCGCCGCGCCCAGAGCCCGCTCACCAGCTCCGGCGGCGGCGGGCTCCCAAGCTCCGCCAGCACGAAGGCTGCCGTCGCCGCCCGCAGGTCGGCCTGGACCTGACCCGAGCCCAGGAGCCCGGCCTGACCCAAGGCCTGCACCTCGCGCTCCAGATACCCGATCATCCCCTTCAAGAGCGACGAGGGCACAGGAAACCCAGCCTCTTCCACAAGATGCAGCACCCAGGTCGCCCAGGCGGTCGCGAAGGGGTGGGGCACCGCCCCGCCGGGCCAGTAGGCCAGGCCGCCCTCGGCGGTCTGCATCGACGCCAGGCGCTGCACGCCGCGCTGCACCTGCGACCTCGCGTCTGGCAGCCCCAGATCGGGCCGCGCCGCCAGCTCCAGCAGCGCCGCCAGCGGCAGGAGCCGGCTCGCGGTCTGCTCGGCGCACCCGTAGGGGTAGGTCAGCAGCTCCCCCACGCTGTCCTGAAGCCCCGAGAGCAGCGTCACCGACGCCGTGAGCTGGAGCCCGCCCACGTCCGGGCGCGCGCCGTCCGGCAGGAGGAGCGGCACCGTGAGCGGGCGCGCGCTCTCCGTGTCGCCGTACATCGCCACGCGCTCGATCAGCGTCGGCTCCGCCGCCACCTCCAGCGGCAGGATCACCGCGTCGCGACGCGGCGCCGAGCCGTCTTGAGGGGTCAGCGTCGCCTCCAGGCGCAGGCGCGCCACGCCGGGGGTCAGCGCCTCCAGCGCCAGCGGCGCCTGCGCCTGCCCCCCCGCCTCCACCGACGCCGACGCCGACACCGGCGCCGCCAGCCGCAGGTGCGCGCCGCCCTCCACCACCTCCGCCCGCAGCGCCAGCGTCCCCGCCGGGCCGCTGCCGTTGTTCACCAGCAGGCGCCCCGTGGCCTCATCGCCAGGCCGCAGCACCCGAGGCAGCGCGCCGCGCACCACCAGCGGCGCGCGCACGGCCACCCGCCCCTCACCGACCCCGAAGCGCCCCGGCGCCTCGCTGCCCTCCAGCGAGGCCGACGCCAGGGCTATCAGCTTGAATTCACTGATGTTATCAGGAAGCTCCAGCGTGACCGACGCCCGACCTGCGGCGTCCAGCGCCACGTCCCCCAGAAAGAGCGGCGTCGCCGCGAAGCGCTCGCGCTCCGGCGGCGCCGCCCCGCCGCCGCGCCCCGCCGTACCCACGCCGCCTACCCCCATCCCGCCGCCGCCTGCCCCCACACCGCCCAGACCGTACCCGAACCCCCACCGCGCCTCGCCGGGGTCCTCCGCCACCGCCTTGAAGGGCGGCAGCGCCTCCTCCAGCGTGTCCGCCGCGCTGACCTCCACCCCCGTCCCCGGCAGGATCAGCTCCCAGAGCCGCGGCGCCGGGTGCGGCCGCAGCGAGAGCACCGCCTCATCCACCGCCCAGATCGCCACGCGCCCCATCACCGGCGCCCCGCCCTGCTCCCGCACCGACACCTGCACCGGCACCTGCTCCCGAGGCGCCCCCGACGGCGCCGACGTCACCTCCACCTCCAGGCGCCGCGACGCCGACCGCACCGACACCTCGGCTGCGGCCGACACCCACCGCGGCAGCGGCTCGTCGCGCCGCCGCCCGCCGGGCAGGAAGAGCGTCGCCTCCAGCGTCACCTCCGGCACCATGTCCTCCTCCAGCCGCACCTCCAGCGTCGCCGTCTCCCCGGTCAGCCGGAACGGGTAGGACCAGCGCACCCCCCGGCGGTGCACCAGGAGCACCCCCCACGCGTCCCGCCAACGCGAGCGCACGCCCACCTGCAGCCGCTCGCCGGGCGACGCGGACAGCTGCGCCGCGACCACCTGAAGCTCCTCACCCTCCTCCAGCGCCGGGAAGTCGGGCTTCCAGCCCCGCGGCGCCACCTCCACCGACCCCTCGCTCCAGGTCGAGCGCCCCTCCACCTCCGCAGCCGCCAGCACCCGGTAGGTCCCCTCCTTCACGAAGCGCAGGTCGCACCCGCCGTCCTCCCCCGAGGCGGGCGCGGTCACCACGCACCCTGGCCCCGGCGCCTCCCGCGTCTCCCAGCGATCCAGGTAGCGCTCCCCGTCCTCCGTCAGCCAGATCGCCTCCTCCCACACCCGCGTGGTGGTCACGCGCACGCGATCCAGCGCCACCCGGCGCCCGCGCCAGTCCACGCCCCGCACCCGCAGGCGCCGCGACTCCCCCACCCGCACCGGCGTCGGATCGTCCGACACCAGCACATAGGCGTCGGCGGGGTGGCGCACCACCTCCGCCACGCCGCCCACCACCTGCTCCGAGGCGTCGCCCACCTCCACCGCGACCGAGCACCGCTGCGTCCACGGCAGCTCCCCCTGGAGCGGCGGCTGGGTCAGCACAAACGCCCCCTGGCGCCGCTCGTGCGCCTGGAGCGACACCGCCTGCCGCGAGCGACCCCAGCGCCCGCCCCGCCAGGAGCCCTGCGCGCCCACCGACCACCCCTCCAGCCCGGGCAGCGACGGCGACGTCTGCCAGCACGAGAAGACCGCGTGGGCCTGCTGGAGCTGCACCGGACCACCAAAGAAATAAGATGATTTTACATTGAATTTTAAATCAAAATCCGAGCGAAGCTCCGCGAGCTGCGCGCTGACCTCCACGTTGAACTCGGGCACCCGGAACTTCTTGACCTCCACCCGCGCGCTCAGGCTCCCCAGGTCCTCCAGCATCGCCTCGACCCGCCAGGTCCCCAGCGCCGCGTCCTCCGGGATCGGCAGCCGCCCCCAGAGCTTGCCGCCGGGGCCGACCCGGCCGGCCTGCGTGAGCACGGCGCGGCCCCGCGGGTCGTAGAGGGTCAGCTCGGCGGCCACGCCCTCGGGCACCTGCCGCAGCCCGCGCTCGGCGTAGGGCGAGTCCACCGCCGTAAAGGCCACCAGCGCCACCGCGTCGCCGGGCAGGTAGAGGCCGCGCTCGGTCGCCAGGTGCCCGCGCAGGCGCTCGCCGGGGCGCAGCGCCCCGCCCTCCAGCGGCGCAGGCCAGGTGCGCTCCTTCCGCGCCGCCGCGCTCAGCTCCACCAGCGCCAGCTCCTCGCCGCGCTCCACGGCCAGCACCGTGCCCGCGGTCGTCCACCACGGCTCCGGGCGCAGCGGGAGGAGCCCGGAGGCGTCCGTCTCGCCTACCACCTGCGCCGGGTGGCTCGGCCCCCAGATCGACACCCGCGCGCCGGACACCGGCGCTCCATCGCCAAAGGCCACCACCCGCACCAGGCTCTCTCCCCGCGAGAGCACCACCCAGGGCGCCAGCCCGCTCACCTCGAAGAGCCCGGCGTCGCTGGGCGGCGCCTCGAAGCCGGGCGCCATCTCGGCGGCGGACACCTCCACCTGCGCCAGCCCGCCGCGCGGCGCCAGCGACGCCAGCTCCAGCCCCGACGACACCCACCCCGAGCGCGGGTCCGGGCGCAGCGTCAGCACCCGCTCCTGCGGCTCCGCCGCCGAGGGGTGCAGCCGCCAGGTCTCCGCCTTGCGCGGGTCCAGCCCCGCGAGGACACGCGCCTGCACCTCGGCGGGGAGCGGCGAGGTGACGCGGACGCGGAGACTCCGGACGTGGCGGGCGTTGAAGCCCAGAGACGGGGGGCCGCCGCGCTGCACCAGCCCCGCGCGGGCCGCCAGCTCCAGCAGCGGCGCCGGCTTCACAAAGCGCAGCGGGTGCTTCGTCGAGACCCCGAGGCGCTGCCCATAGATGTCCTCGATCGCGGCGGGCACGTAGAGCGTGTAGGTCACGCCGGGCTGGAACGACCCGCGCACCTCCACCGAGGTCCCCTCGTCGCCGTATCCCATGATCTCCAGCTCCAGCCGGGGCACCGGCGGCGTCACCTTCAGGTGGCGGAGCTGATCCTTGCGGATGGGGTTGCTGAAGGAGAGGAGCGTCGCGTAGGAGGCGCACTCCTCCTCCGGCGCGCACTCCACGCTCTCCAGCACCAGCGGCCGCCGCGTCTCGAAGCGCTGCGTGTACGGCACCTGCGTCCCCACCTCGCCGCCCACCGGCTTCACCCCGGCGCTCAGGCTCAGGCGGACGGCGTGGGCGTAGGGCCACCCGCCGGAGGACGGCACCGCCACCACCGCCGCCTCGCCAGGCGACCGGTAGCAGTGCCCGCGCTGCTCGGCCTCGGAGGCGTAGCGCAGCCGCACGGGCAGCGGCTCCCACGCGGCCTCGGCGCCGGGGCGCAGCGCCGACGCCTCGGCGCGGAGGTGCGCCTCGACCTCGTCGAGGGCGACCGGCATGGAGAAGCAGATCACGGCGGGGCGATCCAGCGCCACCGCGGACGTGTCGTGGGGCTCCATGCGCTCCACCTTCGGCGCAGCGGTGGTGAACCCGAAGCGCAGCGGCGCGGCCAGCCGACCGCCGCCCACCGCCTCCAGCCCGCCCTCGACGATCACCTCGTAGCGGCGGGCGGGCTCCAGCCGGGCCGCGTCAAAGACCAGCACGTCGGGGGTCATCCACCAGGCGTGGCCCTCGACGGGGGGCTCCAGGCGGATCGCGCCGGGCGCCTCCAGCCGCTCGGCGCGCTGGAGGGCCACGACGGGCTGGTTGAAGCGCACGCGGATCTGGCGTCCCTCGAACTCCGCCCCCTGCGGCAGCGCCTCCAGGACCTCCAGCGGGGCGGCCTCGACCTGGGGGGGGGCCTCACCCCAGACCTCGGCGCCGGGCGCGAAGGGCGCCAGGGTGCTGCCTGCGCTCGGCACCTGATCGCCGGGAGGGGGCGCGCACCCGGCCGCGCAGCTCCACAGGCACACCCACCCCACGACCCAGCCGCGCTGATCTCTCCACGCCATAATCACCTCCCAGGGCTGCGCACCGCGCGCTCCCTTTGCGACACGCGGCCCGGGGAAAAGTTCCCGCGCCGCAAAATGCTGCGGCGCACAAGAGGCGCCTGCATATGCAATGCACTGCATAAAATAGATGACATAACCCTTATGTCATCTGTCCTCCAGCCCGGCGCGCACCCACCACCACACCACCTGCATCACACGACCGAACGCCCTGCTGCGGAGCGCGACCCTATGCCCCCTCACGACATCACGCAACCCCTCCCCACACACCTCCGCGAGCGCTGCGCCTTCCGAGGCGTCGGCTCCTCCGCACACCACCCCCAGGGCGAACTCGTCCTCTACTGGACCCGCCTCGCCCTCCGCGGACACGAGAACCCCGCCCTCGACGCCGCCCTCCTCACCGCGCAGCGCCTACAACTCCCCCTCCTCGTCTACCACGGCCTCTCCGAGCGCTACCCCTTCGCCTCCGACCGACACCACACCTTCATCCTCCAGACCGCACGCGACCTCCAGGACGAGCTCCGCCAGCGCAACATCCCCTACCTCCTCCACGTCGAGCGCCCCGGACACCGACAACACCTCCTCAAGCGCCTCGCCCAACGCGCCGCCGTCACCTTCACCGAGCTGGCGCCGCCCCCGGACCCGTCGTCGAGGTGGACACCGCCTGCGTCGTCCCCATGACCCTGGACCGACACGCCCCGGAGCGCGCCGACCTCGACGACGACGCCATCCGACGCCTCGTCGCCGCCTGCGACATCGACCACGCCGTCGCACCCGTCCCCGCCACCCCGGGCGGCGCGCGCGCAGGCTACGCCCGCTGGAGCGAGTTCGCCGCACACCACCTCGACGCCTACGACCGACGACGCAACAACGCCCTGGACCGCGACGGCACCAGCCGCCTCTCCCCCTGGCTCCACTACGGCTGCATCTCACCCCTCCGCGTCGCGCGCGAAGCCCACGCGCGCGGCTCCCGAGGCGCCGCCAAGCTCCTCGACGAGCTGCTCGTCTGGCGCGAGCTGGCCTGGCACTGGTGCGCCCACACGCCCCACGACCCCGACACCCTCCAGGCCCTCCCCGCCTGGGCCCAGCAGACCCTCCACGACCACGCCACAGACCCCCGACCCCGACGCCTCACCTGGGAGGACCTGGCCCGCGCGCAGAGCGGCGATCCCCTCTGGGACGCCGCCCAGCGCTCCCTCCTCCGCCACGGCGAGCTGCACAACAACGCCCGCATGACCTGGGCCAAGGCCCTCCTCCCCTGGACCGACTCCCCCCAGGACGCCCTCCGCCTCCTCCTCGACCTCAACCACCGCTACGCCCTCGACGGGCGAGACCCCGCCTCCTACGGCGGCATCCTCAACAGCCTCGGCCTCTTCGACCGCCCCGCCGAGGAGGAGACCCCCATCTACGGCCTCCTCCGCACCCGACCCACCGACGTCCACGCCCAGCGCCTCCCGCCCGACGCCTTCGGCGCCCTCACCGCCCGACCCCTCGGCCTCACCCCCCGCGTCGCGGTCGTCGGCGCCGGGATCGCGGGCCTCGCCTGCGCCCGCGTCCTCCTCGACCACGGCGTCGAGACCCACGTCTTCGACAAGGGACGCGCCCCCGGCGGACGCACCTCCACACGCCTCCACGCCGAAGGCGACGCCTGGGACCACGGCGCCCCCGCCTTCCACGCCGACGACCCCCGCTTCAGCCGCTACGTCCACGCCTGGCACCAGCGCGGCCTCGTCGCGCCCTGGACACCGCCCCAGGCCCTCCTCACCCCGGGCGCACCGCCCCGACCCCTCCCCGAGCGCACCCTCTGGACCGCCACCCCCCGCATGAGCGCCCTCGCCGCACACCTCGCCAGCGAGTGCCCCGCCCTCGAAGCCAGCGCACACGTCGCGGCCCTCAGCGGCGAACCCGGCGCCTGGACCCTCCACCTCCTCGGCGGCCAGCAGCGCGGCCCCTTCCACACCGTCCTCCTCGCCATGCCCACCCCCCAGGCCGCCGACCTCCTCCGCCCCCACGCCCCGCACCTCGCGGACCTCGCGCAGCGCCTCACCTACCACCCCACCCTCACCGCCCTCCTCACCCTCCACCAACCCCTCCCCCTCCCCTTCGACGCCCTCACCTTCGACGGCTCGCCGCTCCGCGAGGCCTGGCGCGCCGACGCCCCCCCCGGCAGGCCCCCAGGACACCGCTGGACCCTCCACGCCTCCCACGCCTGGAGCGCGCAGCACCTCGACACACCACCCCAGGAGGCCGCCTACGCCCTCCTGGGAGCCCTCCAGGAGGCCACCGGCCTCGCCATCCACCCCGCAGCCCTCACCGGACACCGCTGGCGCTACGCCAGGCCCCAGGCCCCCGCGCAGCGCGGCGCCCTCTACGACCACGACGCCCGCCTCGGCCTCGCCTCCGACGCCCTCCTCTCACCAGACCTCCAAGGCGCCTTCCTCAGCGGCGTCGCCCTCGCCGCGCACGTCCTCGCCCGCGTGACGCCGCTCCAGACGCCCCAGCAGCTCGACCTCCTCCCCTGAAACCCTCCACCCGACACCCCACCCCACACGCTACGCCTTCACACACGCCCGCGTTCCGGGTACAACCGCAAACCGGCACGGCGCAGCCTCGCGCCCACAACACACCGGAAGATCACGCCATGTCCAAACGCATCGCCATCCTCACCAGCGGCGGAGACGCCCCCGGCATGAACGCCGCCATCCGAGCCGTCTTCCGCTGCGCCAAGATGCGCGACCCACACCACGAGATCGTCCTCTTCAAAAATGGCTTCCGCGGCCTCGCAGGACGCCTCGAAGCCAACATGGACGTCAACGTCCAGCGCGCCGAGCTGCGCGGCATCCTCAACCGCGGCGGCACCTCCATCGGCACCGGGCGCGTCGAAGAGCTCCTCCCCGTCCCCGAGCACCACCCCGACGCCGAGGCCCGCAACAAGGCCCGACGCGCCTTCCTCGACGTCGCCAGCGTCAACCTCTACCAGCTCGGCATCGACGGCCTCGTCGTCATCGGCGGCGACGGCTCCTTCAGCGGCGCGCGCGCCATCGCTGACGCCTACCGACAGCGCTTCGACCGACCCCTCCGCGTCGTCGGCATCCCCGGCACCATCGACAACGACATCTGGGGCACCGACTACACCATCGGCTTCGACACCGCGCTCGCCAACACCGTCGACGCCATCCGCAAGATCCGCGACACCGTCGAGAGCCACCAGCGCGCCATCATCCTTGAGGTCATGGGCAACACCAGCGGCTGGATCGCCCTCTCCGCAGGCATCGCCGCCGGCGCCTCCGTCATCCTCCTCCCCGAGTTCGCCGAACACCTCGACCCCAACAGCGTCGTCAACCGCTGCATCGCAGCCCTCCGCGGCGACTACCGCTACTTCATCGTCGTCATGGCCGAGGGCGTCACCAAGACCGCCAAAGACCCCCACCTCGTCAAGCACATCGCCCAGGCCATCGAGACCAACCCCGAGATCGCCCGCATCCTCGGACACCGCATGAGCGTCCGACACAACGTCATCGGACACCTCGCCCGAGGCGGCACACCCTCCGCCTTCGACAACGTCCTCGCCGGACGCTTCGGGCACGGCGCCGTCCAGGCCATCCTCGGTGAGGTGGACATCCCCCAGGGCGTCGATGACGTCGCCGTCGGACTCCAGGGGCGCAACATCGTCTTCATGCCCCTGTCCGAGGTCATCGCCCACAGCCCCCGCCTCATCTCACCCCACGACGAGCTCTACCACCTCTCCAACAACCTCACCGTCCAGGAGAATCAACCCTTCTGACCCGACGACCACGCCGCGTACCCCACGCGCGGCACCTCCAGCACGTCCCCCGTCCGCACATAGCACCCGCCGCCGTGCATCCGCCCTACCAGCCCCGCCGCCAGCGTGTCCGCACGACGACCCGACACGTCCAGCACCCCCGGGCGACCCCAGAGGTGGATCACCTCACCCAACAACACCCGGCTCCCCCCCACCACCACCTCCTGCACCAGACGACACTCCAGGCTCCACGGCGACGCCACCAGCCGCGGCGGGCGCACCTGCGCGCTCGGCGCCACCTCCAGCCCCGCAGCCTCCACCTCGCTCTCCTCCGGAGGAAAGTCCGCCGCGCACAGGCTCATCGCCGGGAGCAGCGCCTCATCCACCATATTCACCACAAATTCACCCGAACTCAATATATTCTCAGCGGTATCCTTCCGCGCCCCAGGCCCCCGATCCCCCACCCCAAGCCCCACCACCGGCGGCGCGTGGCCCAGCAGGTTGAAGTAGCTGAACGGCGCCGCGTTCACCCGACCCGAACCGTCCACCGTCGTCACCAGCGCGATCGGACGCGGCACCACCATCCCCGTCAAGAGGCGGTACACCTCGCCGCCGCTCAACGCATCCACCCGCAACCCCTCGCTCATCACACCCTCCGCTCCGCTTACCCCCTTGACATCCTCACACCCCTGCACCACCCTCCCCCTCGCCTCACACGCGCGCTCACGCGCGCCCACGCGCCGCGAGCCCCCTCATGACCCCCCAGCCCGTCCAGCGACTCCGCGTCATCGCCTCCTCCTCCTCCGGGAACGCCGCCTTCCTCCGCCTCGGAGAGCAGCGCCTCCTCCTCGACGCAGGCGTCCCCATCGCGCGCATCGAGGCCGCCCTGAGCGACATCGACGAGCGCATCGAAGACCTCGGCGCCGTCCTCATCACCCACGAGCACACCGATCACATCCAGGGGCTCGCCGCCCTCCACGCCCGACGCCCCGACCTCCCCATCTACTGCACCCCAGGCACCGCCCGCCAGCTCGCCAGACGCTGCGGCGTCACCACCACCCGGGACCTCCTCCCCAACACCCCCCTCCAGCCCCTCCCCGGCGTCACCGTCACCCCCTTCCCCACCTCCCACGACGCCGCGCAGCCCGTCGGGCTCCGACTCCACACGCCCACCTGCGCCCTCGCCCTCGCCACCGACCTCGGCACCTGGGACGACGCCACCGCACAGGCCCTCCAGGGCTGCCAGCTCCTCCTCCTCGAAGCCAACTACTGCCCCGACCTCCTCGCCAAGAGCCGCTACCCCACCTTCCTCCGACGACGCATCGCCGGACCCCGCGGCCACCTCTCCAACAAGCAGTCCCAACGCCTCCTCCAACGCCTCCTCCACCCCGGGCTCCAGCACGTCCTCCTCGCCCATCTCAGCGAAGAGAACAACCTCCCCGAGCGCGCCCTCGAGATCGTCTCCGAGGCCCTCCACCCCCTCCCCTACACCCCGCCGCGCCTCCAGGCCGCGCGCCGCACCCTGCCCTCCGACCCCATCGACCTCCCCCCGCTCGCCCAGGCCCCGCGCCTCCCCCCCGCGCCCCACGCGCCGCCCCGCCAGCTCTCCCTCTTCTGAGCACAGCCTCAAGGCACATAACCCGACGGCGCCAGCCCAAGCTCCTTCAAGAGCCGCTCATCCCCCTCGCCGTGCGTCCCCCAGTACGCCATCCGCGTCGTCCCCGTCAGCTTCGCCTCCTCCCCGTCGCTGCACGACCACCCGATCAGCCGGTGCGGCCACGCCGCCTCCACCTGCGCGCCGCACGTCACCCCGCTCCCCCGCGTCCAGCGCGCCGTGTGCACCTCAAAGCGACCCGCTGGCACCTCCACCGACGACGGCGCCTCGCTCCACGTCACCCGAGACGCCACCAGCGACGGCGCCACATGGCGAAAGCGACGATCCATCGCCGCCGGCAGCAGCGTCACCTCCCCCCCAGGCCGCTCCAGCCCCTCCGCGCCCAGCCCTCGCAGCGCGATCCACAGCGCGTCCTCCGACACCACCTCCTCGCCTTCATCCCCCGCCAGCTGATGCTCCCCCGTCTCCCCCTCGAAGTAGCTCCGCAGCGACACCGACGCCCCGCCGCCGTCAAAGCGATCCTCCTCATACACGCTCCCGCACCACTCCTGCATCGAGAAGGTGATCTTCATCGGCTTGAATCTGTCCAGGGGATCTGAGAAAACAGACGTCATGACGCTGTAATCATACACCCCGGTCTGGAACTTCCGCACCGCGTTGAGCTTGAGCGCGATGGTGTGATCCGGGTTGGCGCGGTCGTAGGCGTCCACCTTGACCCCGCGGCTCCGCGACCAGGGCTCGGTGACGTAGATCATCACCGCCCGACCCGGGCGAAGCTCCCCGTAGCGCGGCTGCACCAGCGCGTAGCCGCTCAGCTCCGCCTTGCCGTCCGACCAGTGGCGCCAGAACACCTCCCCCGCCGAGGACACCTCCAGCCCACCCGGCGCCCCCTCACCCCGCTCCGCCACCGCAGCGGGCCCCTCCACCCCCTGCGACGCGCAGCTCCACACCGCCGCCGCGCACACCACCCACCACAGCCTGCTCCGCATCGCACCCTCCGCTTCAACCGCTCAACGCTGCGCCGTCGCCGGGCTCTCCGCCGGACGCCACCAGCACTTCAACGACGGCGCGCCGTCCACATCCACGATCTCCCCAAGGCGAGGCGCCACCACCTCCACCTCCTCCCGCGCCGCGTGCGCCAGCAGCCGCTCGATCGGCTCATCCCACGCGTGCATCGCCAGGTTGAAGGTGCCCCAGTGGATCGGCATCAGCCGACCGCCCTGCACCGCCAGGTGAGCCACCACCGCCTCCTCCGGCGTCACATGCACCGCGCGCCAGTTCCGATCATAGGCCCCGATCGGCATCAGCGTCACGTCAAAAGGCCCAAGCCGCGCCCCGATCTCCGCGAAGCCGTCAAACATCCCCGTGTCCCCGCCAAAGTACACCCGACGCGTCGGCCCCAACAGCGCCCACGACGCCCACAGCGTCGCGTCCCGATCCCAGAGCGTACGACCCGAGAAGTGACGCGCTGGCGTCGCCACCACCCGCACCGCCCCCACCTGACCCTCCTCCCACCAGTCCAGCTCCGTGATCTGAGACGCCTCCACCCCCCACGCCAGCAGGTGCGCCGACACCCCGAGCGGCACAAAGAAGCGCACGCCGCGCCCCCCAAGCCACCGCACCGTCGCCTCATCCAGGTGATCGTAGTGATCGTGCGAGATCACCACCGCGTCGATCGGCGGCAGCCCCTCCAGCGGCACCGGCGGCGCCTGAAAGCGACGCGGCCCCACCGACGAGAGCGGGCTCGCGCGCTCGCTCCAGATCGGGTCCGTCAGGATGCGCACCCCCTCCACCTCCACCAGCACCGTCGAATGCCCCAGCCACGTCACCCGCAGCCCCTCCGGCGCCTCCTCACCAAAGTCCGCCCGCGCCGCCAGCACCTCCGGCAGACGCAGCGGCGGCACCCGCACCTCCTCCCCGTTCACGAGCCGATCCATCGTGTCCCAGAACGGCAGATCGCCTCCCGTATACACGTCATTGTGAAAGATACCGCCCACATAGCGCGGCGATGCCTCCATCCGCAGCCGATGCGTCGCGTCCGGGCTCCCCCCGAACGAGGACAGACACCCCATCAGCGCGCCGCACGCGCACACCCCGCCCACCACACGCCCCCAACCTGACCTGCTGCCCATCACGCTCACCTCGCCTGCTGGCCCACCTCACCCCCTCCACCGAGGATGCTTCGGGGGGCCCTCAGGTGCAGCACACCTCGCGCGCTGTCATAGACGCGCGAGCAGACAACCCTATGCCCTGCCCCACCCCCCAGGCCCCCCCCCCCCCCCCCCCCCCCCCCCCCCCCCCCCCCCCACCCGGGGGGGGCCCCCCCCC
>CAUJGC010000131.1 GCA_963169075.1 Myxococcota bacterium | reverse complement strand
GGTGGGGGCCCGGCGGGCGACACGGGCGCCGCGGCCCTGGGGGTGGGGGCCTTGGTGGGGGCGGGTCAGCTCCCAGCGGCGGGTGACGCAGCCAGCGGAGGTCTGGATGAGGGCGTGGTCTCCGCGGAGGAGGAGGTGGTTGGGGAACTTCGGCGCGTCGGCGGTGCGGAGGGCGGCGCCGGTGCGGGCGTCCCGGAGGGTGAGGTGGTCGAAGCGGGCGTGGACGACGCGCTCGCCGCAGAGGGCGGCGGGGCCGTAGTGGGGGTGCTCCCAGACCTCGGCGTCGGCGCGGAGATCGACGCAGACGAGGCGCTCCTTGTGGTCTGCGAGGAGGACGTGGTGGGGGTCGAGGGCGCCGATCAGCTCGGGGTAGCTCCTGGCGCGCAGGAGGGTGCGGGCCTTGCCGCGGGGGAGGCTCCAGGCGAGGGCGACGCTCCAGGTGGCGGCGAGGAGGGTGGCGGCGCCTGGGGTGAAGGCGAGGTGGACGACGGTGGAGCGGGCGCCCTTGAGGACCTGGCGGACCTTCATGGCCTGGAGGCTGAAGAGGACGACGGGGACGGAGGCGGCCTTGCGGCGGGAGAGGGCGAAGGCCACGAGATCGCCGTCCTCGGCGGCGGCGAGGGCGAGGCGCTCGAAGCCGGGCGGGTTGGGCGCGGCGAGGTCGCGGAAGTCGGCCAGATCGAGGTCGTCGAGCTGGAGCGTCTCCTCCAGGGTGATCTGGACGCGGACGAGGTGGCCTCGGGCGTCGATCCCGGCGAAGGCGCCGAGGCCGGCGTAGACGAGGCCCTGGAGGTGGGCCTGGAGGGGGACGCGGGCGATCTCGCGGAGGTCGGCCTGGTGGAAGAGGATCAAGGACGGGGGAGACTGGGCGGCCAGGAGGAGGTAGGCGCTGTCGCAGGCGCAGGCGTTGAAGGCGCCCTCCTCCTCCCAGGCGGGATCGGCGGGGGCGTCGGCGGGGAAGATCCGAGCGCCGTAGGCGCTCCAGACGACGAGCCAGCGCTCGGCCCAGGTGAGGAGGCGGGGGTCGTAGGGGAAGGCGCGCCAGGCGCGGGAGAGGAGCGGCCGCGAGGTCGCGGCGTGATCATGACTCATATTGGAATGATCCTGGCTGATTGTTGACTTGAACTTCACAGGGACCGTCGGGGCCGCGCTGGAAGGCGTCTCGGAGGCTGTCGACGTCAAGATCGAGGGCGGTGGCGTCGCGGAGGTCGATCCGCAGGGAGCGGCCGCCGACCTCTCCGATGCAGGCCAGGGGGAGGCCGCAGAGGAGGGCCTCAAAGGCGGGGGCGTCGTCGGGGGCGACCTCGATGAGGTAGCGGGAGAGGGACTCGGAGAAGAGGAGCGCGTGGGGTGGGAGGTCTGGGGCGGCATAGGCGAGGTCGAGGCGGACGTGGGCGCCTCGGTCGCCGCTGAGGCAGAGCTCGGCCAGGGCGACGGCGGCGCCGCCTTCGGCGCAGTCGTGGCAGGCCTGGACGAGTCCGGCGCGCATGGCCTGGTGGAGCGCCCGGGCGGCTCGCAGGGCGCCGGGGCGGAGGAGGGGCGCCTCCCCTGCCCTGCCCTGCCCGTGGAGGTGGGCCCAGGCGGCGCCGCCGAGCTCGTCGAAGGTCTCTCCCAGGAGGTAGATCCTGCCGCCGTCGGCCTGGAAGGCGGCCTCGACGGCGCGCGCGGGGTGGGGGTGGGCGGCGACGGCGGTGATGAGGACGGTGCCGGGGATGGCGCGCCGCTCGCCCTGGGCGGTGAGGTGCTCGTTGTTGAGGCTGTCCTTGCCGGAGATGAAGGGGGCCTGGTAGGCCAGGGCGCCGTCGCGGCACCCGCGGGCGCACTCGACCAGGGCGCCGAGGCGGTCGGGCAGCGTGGGGTTGCCCCAGCAGAAGTTGTCGAGGAGGCTCAGGTGGTCGGGGTCGGCCCCGGTGGCGACGACGTTGCGCGCAGCCTCATCCACAGCGGCCAGGGCCATCCGCCAGGGATCGAGGGCGCCGTAGCGGGGGTTGAGGCCGAGCCCCACCGCGACGCCGGGCGCGTCGGGGAGGTCCTGGAGGGGGAGCGGGAGGAGGACGACGCCGTCGCCGGGTCCGGCGCTGGCGGCGCCGACGAGGGGTCGGCCGAGGGTGCCGCCCTGGACCTCGTGATCGAAGCGTCGCAGCACGCCCTCGCGGCTGGCGCCGTCGGGAGAGGCGAGGAGGCGGAGGAGGTCGTCGGCCCAGGCGGGTTCGGGGGGCGGGGTGAGGGGGGTGGGGGTGGGTGGGCGCCAGGTGGCCTCCAGGCGGCGTCGGGGGAGGCCGTGGTGGAGGAAGTCCAGGGCGAGGTCCCCGACGCGCTGGCCCTGGCTGCGGAGGATGAGGCGGCCGTGATCGCAGAGGCGTCCCAGGCGCACGGCCTGGGTGCCGCAGCGGGCGGCGACGTCCTCCAGGGCGTCCCAGGCGTCGGGGGGGACCGCCAGGACCATGCGCTCCTGGGACTCGCTGAGCCAGATCTCCCAGGGGGCGAGGCCGGCGTACTTGAGGGGGGCGGCGTCCAGCTCGATCTCGGCGCCGAGCCCTGCGGCCAGCTCCCCGATGGCGGAGGAGAAGCCGCCGGCGCCGCAGTCGGTGATGGCGGTGTAGAGCCCGGCGTCGCGGGCGGCGAGGACGGCGTCGATGACGAGGCGCTCCTCCAGGGGGTCCCCGATCTGGACGGCGCCGCCGGAGTGTCGGGCGGCGTCCTCGCCCAGCTCCAGGGAGGAGAAGGTGGCGCCGCGGAGGCCGTCGCGTCCGGTGGCGGCGCCCAGGGCGACGATCCAGTCGCCGGGCTGGGGGCGTCGGGGGTGGGCGCCTTCGGGGAGGACGCCGAGGCAGCCGCAGAAGACCAGGGGGTTGGCGACATAGCCGGGGTCGTAGAGGATGGCGCCTGCGACGGTGGGGACGCCCAGGGTGTTGCCGTAGTCCGCGATCCCGGCGAGGACGCCCTGGCGGACGCGGCGTGGGTGGAGGGCGCCGGGGGGGAGGTCGTCGGCGGGGAGGTCCAGAGGTCCGAAGCAGAGGGCGTCGAGGTTGGCGATGGGGAGGGCGCTGACGCCGAGGATGTCGCGGACGACGCCGCCGATGCCGGTGTGCGCGCCGCCGAAGGGCTCCAGGGCGGAGGGTCGGTTGTGGGTCTCGACCTTGGCGGCGATCTCCCAGCCGGGGCAGAGGGCGACGCGTCCGGCGTTGTCCTCGAAGGCGGAGCGGAGCCAGGGCTTCGCGGCGGCGGCGGTGGCGGCCTGGATGAAGGTCGCCAGGAGGCCGTCGATGCGCTCTTGATGTGTTATTTCACCATAATTTGATAACTTTTTATAATTTATTTCAGCCTTGAAGGTCTTGTGGACGCAGTGCTCGGACCAGGTCTGGGCGATCATCTCCAGCTCCAGGTCGGTGGGGTCGCGCCCGAGGTCGCGGAAGTGGCGCTGGGCGGCGCGCAGCTCGGCGTCGTCCAAGGCGAGGCGCCGGGCGGCGCCGAGGTCGCGGAGGGCGTCGTCGTCGAGGTCGCGGAGGGGGATGCGCTGCGCGAGGGGGGCGGGAGGCGGCGGGGGGAGGACGAGGGCGGAGGGGAGCGCGGCGCCGAGGGCGGCGCGCGCGATGAGGGGGTGGTGGAGGTGGGCTGCGGCCTGGGGGAAGGCGTCGGGGTCGCCGCGGAGGAGGAGGCGCCTGGAGCGGGCGACGGCGCGGAGGGGGCGGTGGAGGAGGCGCGCGGCGGCGCGGAGGAGGCTGGCGGCGGGGCGGTCGGTGACGCCGGGGCGCGGGGCGATCTCGAGGGCGTGGGGCGGGAGGGGTGCGGAGGCGTCGGGGGCCTCGTCGATCACGGCGCGCTGGAGGGGCGGCGAGGCGAGGAGGTCGGCCAGGGCGCGGAGGTCGTGGGGTGTGAGGTCGCCGTCGAGGTCGTAGAGGTCGACGCGGGCGTCGACAGCGCAGGGGATGGCGGCGGCCTGGAGGGCGTCGTTGAGGGGGCGGAGGCGAGGATCGGTGTCGAGGGTGTGGACCTCGACGCGGCGGGGAGGGCGCATGGCGGGGGCTTCTTGACAAGGTGGCGTGGATGCTGGACGCTCCGCGGGCTTGGGCTGCGCCGCGGGCGTATCCGTCGTGAGAGGAGAGCAGAGAGGGAGCGCTATGTCGAGAGTGGAGGTCCACAAGTTTGGCGGGACCAGCGTGGGCGGCGGGGCGCGGATCATGGCGTCGGCGCAGCTCATGGTGGAGGTGGCGCGGTCGGGGGTGCGGCTGGTGGTGGTGGCGTCTGCGATGAGCGGCGTGACCGATCGGCTGCTCCAGGCGGCAGCGCAGGCGGAGCGCGGGGAGCGCGCGGCGTCGATGCAGACCCTCCAGCGGCTGGCGCAGGACCACGAGGCGGCGCTCCTGGAGATCGACCCGGAGGCGGACGAGGGGGTTCGGGCGAAGCAGGAGCAGCTCACCGGGGAGCTGGAGGAGCTGCTGCGGGCGGTGGCGCGTCTGCGCGAGCTGACGCCCAGGACGCGGGATCGCGTCATCGCAACCGGAGAGAAGCTCTCGGTGCGGCTGGTGGCGCTGGCGATGCGGCGCCAGGGGTGCCCGGCGCGGGCGGTGGACGCGGACACCTTCCTGGAGACGGACGGGCGCTTCGGGGAGGCGAGCCCGCTGGGTGTGGTGACGGATCGCTGCGTGGCGGCGGCCTTGAACCCGGCGCTGGATCAAGGCGAGGTGCCGGTGGTGACGGGGTTCTGCGGTCGGGCGCCGGACGGGGGGACGACGACGCTGGGGCGCGGCGGCTCGGACTACTCCGCGACGATCCTGGCGGCGGCGCTGGGCGCGGACGAGGTGACGATCTGGACCGACGTGGAGGGGGTCTTCACCGCCGATCCGCGGGTGGTGCCGGAGGCGCGGTCGATCCCGCAGCTCCACTACCGGGAGGCGGCGGAGCTGTCGTTCTACGGGGCGAAGGTGCTGCACCAGCGGACGATGATCCCGGTGGTGCAGCAGGGGATCAGCGTGGTGATCCGGGACTCGTTCCACCCCCAGGGGGCGAGCACGCGGGTGGACAGCCGCTTCACGCCGGGCTCGCACCCGGTGAAGGCGATCAGCGCGATCCGGCGCCAGGCGCTCATCGCGCTGGAGGGCAAGGGGATGGCGGGGGTGCCGGGGGTGGCGGCGCGGCTCTTCGGCGCGCTGGCGGAGCGGGGGGTGAACGTCACGCTCATCAGCCAGTCCAGCGCGGAGTCGTCGATCTGCCTGGCGGTGGCGGAGGCGGAGGCGGAGGCCGCCGAGGCGGCCTTGAAGGCGGCGTTCCGCCAGGAGCTCTCCCGCGGGGGCGTGGAGGAGATCGCGACGCGTCGCGGGGTGGCGCTGGTGGCGGCGGTGGGGCTGGGGATGGCGCACATGCCGGGGGTGGCGGCGCGGGTCTTTGACGCGCTCGGGCGTCGCCGGGTGAACGTGCTGGCGATCGCGCAGGGGTCCTCGGAGCTGAACATCTCGCTGGCGGTGGACGAGGGCGAGCTGAACGCGGCCATCTACGCGATCCACGAGGAGTTCGGGCTGCACCGCCTGGACACCGGGGTGGAGGCGGAGCGCGGGATGGACGTGCTGCTCCTGGGGGCGGGGAAGATCGGCCGGGATCTGCTGCGGCGCCTTCAGGCGCGTCGGGAGCACGCGCAGGCGCGCTTCGGGCTGCGGGTGCGGGTGGTGGCGGTGGCGGATCGCGGCGGCTTCGCGCTGCGGCCCCAGGGGTTCAGCGACGCGGAGCTGGAGGCGCTGGACGCCCTCAAGAGCGGCGGCGGCAGCGTCGCGACCCTGCCCGGCGGGCAGGTCGCCCAGGACGCCGGGGCGGCGATGCTGGAGGCGGCGATGCAGTGGCGCCTGGCCCGCCCCGTCCTCGTGGACGTGACCGACGCCGACGGCGCCGAGGTCCTCTTCACCCGGGCCTTCGCGCTGGGGTGTGACGTGGTGACGGCCAACAAGAAGCCGCTGGCCGGGGAGCGCGGCACCTGGGAGGCCCTCCAGGCGGCGGCCCAGGCCCAGCGCCGCCTCCTCAAGGTCGAGACGACGGTGGGGGCGGGGCTCCCGGTCATCGACACGCTGGAGATGCTGCTGGCGACCGGGGACCGCCTCCTGCGGGCGGAGGGGTGCCTCTCGGGCACCCTGGGCTTTGTGATGACGCGGCTTGAGGAGGGCGCCCTCCTCTCGGCGGCGGTGGCTGAGGCGATGGAGCTGGGCTACACCGAGCCGGACCCGGTGGCGGATCTCTGCGGCGCGGACGTGGCCCGCAAGGCGCTCATCCTGGGGCGGCTCTCGGGGCTGGCGGTGGAGCAGGCCCAGCTCACCCGGACCCCGCTGGTGTCCGAGGCGCTGATGGGCCTCTCCCGCGAGGCTCTGATGGCGGAGCTGCGGGCGCTGGACGCCCCCATGGCGGCCCGGATCGCGGCGGCCCGCGCCGCAGGCCGGGTCCTGCGCTTCGTCGCCACGGTGACGCCTGGCTGCGTCGAGGTCGGCCCCACCGAGGTGGACGCCGACTCCCCCGTGGGGCGTCTGCGGGGCTCGGACAACTTGATCGTGTTCACCTCCGAGCGCTACGCGACGCGGCCCCTGGTCGTCTCGGGGCCGGGCGCGGGGGTGGAGGTGACGGCGATGGGCGTGCTGGGCGACCTCTTCCGGGTCGCCGCCGAGCGGAGGTGAGCGAGCGATGAGCGAGTCGATTCGAGTCTTTGCCCCCGCGACGATCTCCAACCTCGGCCCGGGCTTCGACATCCTGGGGATCGCGGTGGCGTCGTTGGGGGATACGGTGGTGGCGCGGCGCGCCCCGGAGCGCGGCGTGCGCATCCAGGTCATCACCGGCGCCGACGCCCTGCCGCTGGACCCCGAGAAGAACACCGCGGCCATCGCGGCGGCGGCCACCCTCCGCCGCGCCGGGATCGAGGCCGGGGTGGAGCTGGAGCTGCACAAGGGCCTCCCCATCGGCTCGGGGCTGGGCTCGTCGGCGGCCTCGGCGGTGGCGGCGGCGTATGCCACCAACCTCCTCCTGGGCTCGCCGCTCCGCAAGCCGGAGCTGATCGAGCCCTGCCTGGAGGCGGAGGCTGCGGTGGCGGGGCGCCACGGCGACAACGTCGCGCCCTCCCTGCTGGGCGGCCTGATCCTGGTGCGCTCGCTGGACCCGGTGGACGTGGTCCGCCTCCCGATCCCGGACGGCCTGACGCTGGTGGTGGTGACGCCGGACTTCTCCCTGCCCACCCGCGAGGCGCGCGCGGTCCTCCCCCGCGAGGTGCCCTTGAGCGCCACCGTCGAGATGGCGGCGAACCTCGGCGCGCTGGTGGCGGCGTGCGCCTCGGGGGATCTGGGCTTGATGGCCCGCGCGATGACGGATCGCATCGTCGAGCCGCGCCGCGCCGACCTCATCCCCGGCGCCCGCGCCGTCATCGAGGCGGCGCGCCACGCGGGGGCGCTGGGCTCCTCGATCTCCGGGGCGGGGCCTTCGATCTTCGCCATCTGCCGCTCGGCGCGCAGCGGCCAGGAGGCTGCTGAGGCGATGCGGCGCGCCTTCGCGGCCCACGGCCTCGCCGCGACGGCGCACCTCTCCCCCGCGGACTGCCCCGGCGCCCGCCGCGTCTAGGGAGAAGAATGAATGGGGGTCCGGGGGCGGCTCGCC
Source organism: Myxococcota bacterium (assembly GCA_963169075.1). Taxonomy (GTDB): domain Bacteria; phylum Myxococcota_A; class Bradymonadia; order Bradymonadales; genus CAUJGC01. The sequence goes on along the minus strand of CAUJGC010000131.1, from coordinate 69 downwards.
CCCGGCCGCCGGAGGCACCCCCAACCAAAACAAATAAATAAAAATAAAATAAATAAATAATTATTTATT
>CAUJGC010000130.1 GCA_963169075.1 Myxococcota bacterium | reverse complement strand
GGTGGTGTGCGAGGGGGCGGTCTTCGGGGGGGCGGAGGTGTGCAACGGGGAGGACGACGACTGCGACGGGCAGGTGGATGAGGAGGCCAGCGGGGTGGGCGCGCTCTGCACGGGGGCGGCGTGCGGGATCGGGGTGCAGGTGTGCGAGGGCGGGGCGCTGCGCTGCGACGCCGACGAGCCGGCGCCGAGCGCGCCGGGCACGGTGGCCAACCTGGCGGTGGAGGACGGGTTCATCCGGGCCTACACGGGGACGACCGATCCCTACATCACGGACCAGGGCTCGTCGCACTCGATCTTGATCACGTCGGACGGGACGCGGATCTACAACGTGGCGCTGGGCATCGACGGGCAGCCCTTCACGGGGTGGACGGTGCGCGTCTTCGAGCCGACGGCCCGGGAGCTGCGCCACGTGGAGACGTTCACCATCCCGGCGAGCTGGCAGAGCGAGGGGGCGGGCATCCAGGGGATCGTCGGCGCGGCGGCGGACGGCGACGCGATCTGGGTGAACAACTACAACTCGCCGTCCGTGAGCGGCGATGGGGTGTGGCGCCTGGACTTGAACACCCGCACGGCGGACTTTGTGTATCGGTGGGGGGGCCGCTTCACAGGCGACGGGGGCTCGGAGTACGACTGGACGCGGGACGTCTTCTGGACCATCGAGCTCAACGAGCCCGATCCGATGGTCTACCGCTTCCCGGGGACCGGCCTCGATCCCCAGGCGGAGGAGGCGCGCTTCGAGGTGGATCTGCCGGACGACAACGTGCGGCTGGGGACCATCGCCTCCAACGGCGTCCACCTCTTCGGGATGCCCTACACGAACGAGCCGCGGGCGGTGGCCTCGGCGCTCTGGCGCTTCGGCTCGGGCTATGGGGGGACGGTGGCGGGGGGTGGGGTGACGTCCTTCGCGAGCCTCCCGGCGGCGGCGTCGATGACCTACCACCGCGACGGGGCCCTCTATGTGCCGGACCAGACCAACCCGCAGAACGTGCGCCGCGTCACCGTGACGGCGACCGGCGACGAGATCTGCGACGGCCTGGACAACAACTGCAACGGCAGCGTCGATGAGGGCGCCTGCGGCGGCGTGGATCTGGACGTGGTCTCGGCGGAGGCCACCCAGTTCAACCCCAACAGCAACGAGGTCTTCATCCAGTATGTGACCTTCAACCGAGGCGACGCGCAGGCGCCAGCGACGACGGACAGCGTGGTGCTGCGCCAGGCGGACGTCAACACGACCACGACGCTGGGCTCGGTGACCCAGCCTGCTCAGGCGCCGCAGAACCAGCGGACCTCGCAGCTGGTCGTCCGTCTCCCCGAGGCCACGCCCAGCGGCGAGGTCGAGCTGGCGGTGATCGCGGACGCGCCGGGGACGACGGGGGATGTGCGACGCGCCAACAACACCCGCGCGGTGCGCCTGGCCTATCGCTCGCCCTTCGAGTGCGCCCCGGATCGCTTCGAGGAGGACGACACGTCGGCTGCGGCGACGCCGCTGGATCGGCTGGGCTTTGAGGGCGACCTGCGCCTCTGCGGCGCAGACGAGGACTGGTACGCGATCACGGTGCCGGGCAACGCGACCCAGAGCGTCTTCGTGGGCTTCCAGCACGCTCAGGGGGATCTGAACGTCTACCTCTACCTCAACCCCAACGGGCAGCCGGTCTTGAGCGCGGCCAGCGACACCGACAACGAGTTCTTGCGCTGGCAGAACTCCCGGAACAACGAGACGACCTTCTACCTCCAGCTCATCCAGTCGGGCGCCAGCCCGCGGATCGACTACACCATCTCGACAGGGAACTTCTGAAGCGGCTATGATGGGCCGCGGCTGGTCTTCCCACCCGCGGCCCCTTCGGAGCATGCTCGACCCCTACGCTATCGCCCACCTTCACGCCGTCCGCGCGCTGGCGTCCTTCATCCGTCAACGCTGGGGTATCTGGTGCGGCGTCGTCACCGCGCAGGGGGCGTCAGCCTCGCTGGGCGACGCCGACGCGCCCCCTCCCCTCCCCGCCTGCCTGGCGCTGGAGCGCCGCGCAGACAGCCGCGGCTCCTGCGCCCGCTCCGTCCAGCGCTGGGGGCTGGAGGCGGGCGCCGAGGAGCACGCCCCCGAGGAGCGCACCTGCCACGGGCACCTGAGCGCGCTGCGGGTGCCCATCGTCCATGAGGCTGCGCCGATCGGCGCGCTCTACGCCTCGGGGTGGCTCCGGGCGGAGGACGACGACGCCCCGCTCCTGCTCCAGCGGCGGCTCCGGGCGTTGGAGCTGCCCGTGCCGGAGGCGGCGCCGCCGCGCCTCACGCTGGAGGAGCGGCGCTTGCTGGCGGACCTCCTGACGGCGGCCTCCCGGGAGGTGAGCCGCTGGCTCCGGGAGCAGGCGCCGCAGGCGCGGGCGTCGGCGCCGCCGGGTCGATACAGCGAGATCATCGGACAGGCGCCTTTGATGCGCGCGCTCTATCGAACCCTGGACAAGATCCGCCACGCCGACTCGACGGTGCTCATCCAGGGCGAGAACGGCACGGGCAAGGAGCTGCTGGCCCGCGCCATCCACGCTCACTCGGGGCGGCGCGACCGTCCCTTCGTCGTGCAGAACTGCTCCGCCCTCAACGACAACCTGCTGGACTCGGAGCTCTTCGGCCACAAGCGCGGCTCCTTCACGGGCGCCATCGCGGACAAGCCGGGGCTCTTCGACGTGGCCGACGGCGGCACCTTCTTCCTCGACGAGGTGGGCGACATGTCGCCCACCTTGCAGGTGAAGCTCCTGCGGGTGCTCCAGGAGGGCACCTTCCTCCCGGTGGGCGACACGGTCACGCGCAAGGTCAACGTCCGCATCATCGCCGCCACCCACCGCGACCTCAAGCGCATGGTGGCCGAGGGCACCTTCCGCCAGGACCTCTACTACCGCCTCAACGTCATCAACCTCGTGGCCCCGCCGCTGCGCGAGCGGGTTGAGGACATCCCTGCGCTGGTGGAGCACTTCATCCGCCGCGCCGAGCGCCACCTGGGCGCCCGCCCGGCGCCGCCGGAGGAGGACACCCTCCGGCGGCTCGCCGCCTACGCCTGGCCGGGCAACGTCCGCGAGCTGGAGAACGAGATCGAGCGCCTCGTGGTCCTCTCCGGCGACGCCCCCACCCTCGCGCCGGCCCTGCTCTCCCCGCGCATCCTGGCGGCGACCGGCCCCCTCCCGGCGGCCCCGGAGGAGGACGCGGGGGAGGAGGAGACCGGCGGCGGCGATCTCCACGCCGCCATCGAGCGCCTGGAGCGGCGCATGCTCCTGCACGCCCTCCGCCGCTGCGCCTGGAACAAGTCCGAGGCGGCCCGGCAGCTCGGCATCTCCCGGCGCAACCTCATCCGCAAGGTGCAGCACTACGACCTCGACGCCCTGAGGGAGCCTCCGGAGGAGGCGTAGGGGGTCCGGGGGC
>CAUJGC010000129.1 GCA_963169075.1 Myxococcota bacterium | reverse complement strand
GGCCCTGGGTGCGGGCGCGCCCGGCGATGCGGCCCGTCTGGACGGCGACTTTGCGGGCGGCGGGGGGGGAATTGAGGGGCGCGGTGAGGCCGGAGGCCAGATCGAGGACGCCGTCGTAGTCCTCGGGCTCGACGTAGATGCCGGGGACGAGGGGGCCGACAGGGAGCCGGTAGTAGAGGGCCTGTCCGTCGCTGGAGCCGTAGGCGCCGTAGAAGATGTCCACGGGGTGGGCGCCGAGGGAGCGGTTGAGGCCGGTCATGGCGGTGGCCTGTCCGACGCGGTTTCGCCCGGTGACGTAGCGGTAGCGGGGCGAGCCGTCGGGGCGGGTCATGGTGGCGGCGTGCTGGATCTGGGCGACCTTGAGGGCGCGCCCGACGCCGAGCTTGCGCTGCTCGGACTCGACGGAGATCGCGAGCGAATACAGGGTGTTATGGCGCCCGAGCATGAGGTCCTGCTTGGGGCCGTTGATGTTGGTGGCGAGCTCGAGGGGGACGGCGAGGGCGACGCCGATGGGCTGGGTCTTGCCGTCGGGTGTGGTGAGCTCGGCGACGATGGCGAGTCCGGCGGGGTGCTCGAAGGCGCGGCGGAGTTTTTCGGGGGGGTCGCGTCGTGCGGGCTCGTAGGTGCGCGCCTCCAGATCGATGATCCAGGGCATGTAGCGGTCGGCGTCCTCGGCGCGGAGGCGCTTGACGAGGAAGGGGGGCTCCTGGTCGTCGGCGGGGCGTGTGTGGGAGGGGAAGTCCTCCCAGGGGGGGGGCTGCTTGCCGGGGTGTGCGTCGAGCCAGGAGAGGGAGCGTCGGATGGCGTCGAAGAGGATGTCGATCTCGTGCTCGCCCCAGCAGTCGGCCAGGCGGTAGCGGGCGGTGCGTGAGCCGGCGCCGAAGACGACGGCGCCGCGCCAGAAGCGCTGGCCGAGGAGGGCGTTGAGGTGTTCTGGGGAGGGGAGATCGAAGGCGAAGGCGTAGCCGAGGGAGCGGGGGTGCTCGACGAGGTGGGGGTAGGCGTTGGCGATGCGGTCGAGGCGCGGTCGGACGAGGTTCTCGACGCGGGAGGCGCCTGCGGAGTCGGCCATCATCTCGGCGCGGATGCGCCCGCGGACGAGGGAGGCGGTGTGGGTGTGGGTGGGCTCGGGGTCGGGGAAGCGGGTGACGACGACGCCGACCTGGGCGCGCTTGGCGAAGGTGATGGCGTCGGGGTAGTCGGGGTTGCCGTCGCGGTCGATGAGGCCGAACTGGCGGTGCCAGAGGAAGGAGCCGCCGAGGCCGAAGCCGGTCTGGACCTCATCCATGATGAGGGGGACCTCGTGGCGTCGGGTGAGGAGGCGGAGGGCCTGGAAGAAGCGGTGGGTGGCGTAGCGGTCGCCGCCCTCGGACTGCATGGGCTCGATGATGACGGCGAAGAACTCGTTGGATTTCAGGAGCTTGTCCACGGCGAGCAGCGAGGCCAGCTCGGCCTGGAGGAGGGGGTCGGCGTGGGAGTGGGTCTGGAGGACGTCTTGGAGGCGTCCGTCAGCGATGGCTTCGGCGCAGGCGTGGGGCAGCTCGGGGGAGGGGAGGGTGGGGGCGTTCCAGGTGGGGAAGGGCGCGAAGCCGGCCTCGCAGCCCTGGATCTCGAAGGGCGCGCGCTTGCTTGGGTTCCAGGTGGCGTGGAGGGCGAGGAGGGTGCGGCCGTGGAAGGAGCCTTCGAAGGCGAGGACGCGGCGCGCCTCGGGTCGGCTGACGGCGTTCTGGCAGAGGGCGAGGGCTTTTTCGACGGCCTCGGCGCCGGAGTTGACGAAGGTGACGTAGGGCAGCTCGGGGATCATGCGCTTGAGGGTGGCCTCAAACTCCAGCTCGGCCTGGTCGTTCTCCAGGGTGGTGTCGCCGCAGCGGAGCATGGTGTCTGCGAAGCCGCCTTCGACGTAGGCCTTGACGACGGGGTCTTCGCTGAAGCCGTCGCAGACGGTGGCGGTCTGGCTCATGGCGTCGAGGACGACGAGGGGCTCGTCGTCGATGGAGACCATCCAGGGTCCGTTGGAGCGGAGGTGATCGAAGACGCCGGGCTTCTTCTCGCGTGGGAAGCGGTCGTTGGCGTAGAAGCGCTCAAGCCAGGCGGCGGAGAGGGGGAGCTTGCCGCCTTCGGGGCGTTGGACGCGCCGTGGGCGGGGCTGGTCGAGGACGGAGCGGGCGGCCTCGCGGGCCTCTTCCTCGATGTGTTGGCTCTCCAGGGCGTCCAGATCGATGCGGGTCTTCATAGGGTGTCCATGGCGCTGAGGCGTATCCAGGCAGGGGAGGGCGTTGACGCGCTCCCTGGTCGCCTCTGGATTATTGGATCTGGTGTGGGGGCGCAAGTCTCGTGGGGGGGAGGTCGGGGCGGGGGGGATAAAAACGGGACAAACCCGATCAAAATATATTTATTTTGATCGGGTTTGTTTTGTTTTTTGATGGGGGCGGGTGGGGGGGGGGGTTGCCTCGGGCGGCCGGGGGGAGAGCCTCCCCCCGGTCCCCCCGTTTCAGGGGGTGCCGTCGATGGACTCGATCTGGAGGTCGTAGCCCTGGGCGGCGGCGCCTTCGACGCGGGCGCGCCCGCCGAGGACGGCGATGGGGGTGGGCTGGGCGAGGGCTTGCTGGAGGAGGGGGACGGCCTTGTCGCGGAGGTCGTCGGCGGTGGCGTGGAGGATGCCGTCTCGGAAGGCGAGGCGGTCCGCTTCGGTGAGGCCGAGGAGGCGACGGGAGCGGGCGACGCCGAGCTGCTGGGCCGGGGAGAGGATCTGATCGAACTCCCCGACGGCGCCGGTGCGGACGCTGTCAACGGCGTCATCGCTGATGGCGTCGGAGGTGAGGTAGGCGCCGAGGGCCTTGTAGACGTCGAGGGTCTCGGTGAGGTTGGGGTCGCGGTAGGAGACGAGGGGGAGGGTGCCGCTGGTCTTCTGGTAGAAGGCGAAGCCGCCGTAGGCGCCGCCCTGGACGCGGACCTTCTTGTAGAGGTACTCGGAGGAGATGAGCTGGGTGAGGAGTTCGAGGGCCGGGGCGGCCTCGTGGAGGTAGTCGGGGACGGTGAGGATCTGGCCGACGTAGTTGACCTGGGCGGGGATGATGACGGCGGTGGCGTTGTGGAGGTGGGGGACGGCCTCGTCGGCGGGGGCGCTGGGCGCTCCGGCGGGGAGGGCGTCGAGGAAGGCGTTGAGGTGGGGGCGGAGGGCGTCGAGGACCTCGGGATCTCCGGCGACATCGACGGTGAGGCGGTCGCGGGTGAAGATGCGCCGCTGGAGGTCTGCGATGCGCTGGGCGAGGGCGGCGGCGCCGTCGCGTCCCTGGGCGGCGAAGCGCTTGAGGAAGCGGAGCTGGGTGAGGCCGCCCCACTGCTCGGCGCGGAAGTGTGTGGGCGAGAGTCCGGCGGCGGCGCGGGTGTAGGCGTAGGCGTGCCCGGAGGGGACGACGGAGGCCTCCATGCCGGTGGCGGACTCCTGGAGGAGATCGAAGAGGCGCTTGATGTCGGTGGTGTCGGGTGCGGTGAGGGTGTCGAGGAGGATCTGGAAGAGGGGCTCGGCGTTGCGTCGGAGGACCTTGGTGGAGACGTTGAGGTGCTCGTAGCGTCGGTTGGAGCGGAGGTGTGTGCCGGTGGAGGGTGAGGCGCCGATGCCGCCGGTGTAGAGGGCGACGCGTCGGATCTGGGCGTCGTAGGAGAGGCCGCCGGCGCCCATGCCGTTGGTGGCGCGCCCGAGGAAGGGGAGGAGGAGGGCGTCCTCGTGGGAGAGGTCGTCGGTGTTGAAGGCGAGGGCGAGGTAGCCGACGTCGTTGGAGAAGACCTCGTGCTCGTAGGTGTCTACTTTTGCAGTAGATCCTGCGACGGTGTGCCGCTCGTGGACGTTGCGGACGCGTCGGGGGAGGGTCTGGAGGTCGAGGGCGGGGAGGGAGGCGAGGGCCTGGGGGTCATCGGGTGCCTCCTGCTCGGCTTTGAGGGCGCGTGCTTCGGCGGCGATGGCGCTGATCTCGTCGTCGCTGAGGCCCTGCTTGAGCTTGGCGAGGCGGTCTGCGAGGCGTTGGTCCTGCTCGTCGGAGAGGGTGGGTGAGGGGGTGGCGACGACGGTGAGGCGGTGGGGGTTGTCGAGGAGGTGCTCCTGGAGGAGGCGCTCGAAGAGGCGGGGCTCTTCGGCCCAGCGCTGGCGTGCGGCCTCGACGAGGGAGGTGAAGGAGAGGCCGTCCTTGGGGTCGCCGCCGAAGTACCAGGCGGGGTTGGCGCGCATGAGGAGCATGATGGGGAAGGGGGGGACGATCTCCTTGCCGCCGAACTCGACCTGATGGAAGGTGGCTTCGAGGAGCTGGGGGTCGATGCCCTTCTGGATGATGTCGCGGAGGGTGTCGAGGACGAGGGCCTCGATGGTCTGGACCTGATCGGCCTCGGTGCCGCGGAGGCCGAAGGCGGCGGTGGTCTCCTGGATGTCGGCGTCGAAGCCGCCGTGGGGGAAGATGTCCTTGCCGAGGCCGGAGTCGATGAGGGCCTGCTTGAGGGGTCCGGCGGAGGAGCCGTAGATGGCGGAGATGGCGACCTCGATGAGGAGGGTGTCGAGGGCGTCGCGGGTCTGTCCGACGAGCCAGTTGAGGACGACGAAGGACTTGCCGTCGCTCTCGTCCTCGGGGTCGACGGTGTATTGGATGTGGGTGCGTCGGGGCTCGGTCCAGCGGGGCTGGAGGGGGATGGAGGAGTCGACGTCGCGGCGGGAGAAGGGGGCGAGGATGTCGTGGATGAAGGCGAGGTTGTCGTGGAGGGAGATGTCGCCGTAGAGGAAGAAGCGCGCGTTGGAGGGGGAGTAGAAGCGTGCGTGGAAGGCCTTGAAGTCGTCGTAGGTGAGGTCGGGGATGGCCTCGGGGTCGCCGCCGGAGTCGTGTCCGTAGGGGGTGTCGGGGAGGAGCTCGTTGTTGCAGGAGCGTCCGACGACGGAGTCGGGTGAGGAGTAGACGCCCTTCATCTCATTATAGACGACGCCGGTGACCTTGAGGGGTGAGGTGGGGTCGTCGAGGTCTTCGAGTTCGAGGTGGTGTCCTTCTTGTCGGAAGGTCTTCTCGGCGATGAGGGGGTTGAAGACGAGGTCGGCGTAGACGGCGGCGAGGTTGAAGTAGTCGGCGCGGACGGCGGAGGCGACGGGGTAGATGGTGCGGTCGGGCCAGGTCATGGCGTTGAGGAAGGTGCTCATGGTGCGCTTGCGCAGCTCATTGAAGGCATCCTTCACGGGGTAGCGGGCGGAGCCGGCGAGGACGGAGTGTTCGAGGATGTGTGCGACGCCGGTGGAGTCGGAGGGGGGTGTCCGGAAGCCGATGGAGAACATGTTCTCCTCGTCGTGGCAGTGGACGTGGAGGAGGTGCGCGCCGGTGGCGAGGTGTGTGGCCTCGTAGACGAGGGCCTTGATGTCCTCGATGGGGGTGATGGCGGTGATCTGGAAGCCGTGGAGGGTGTCCCCGAGCTGATGCTGGGGTGCGGGGATCTGGGTGCGGGACATGGGGCCTCA
>CAUJGC010000128.1 GCA_963169075.1 Myxococcota bacterium | reverse complement strand
ACGGTACCCCCCCGGCCCCGTAACGTCCTGCTCCGCTGCGCGTCACAGGCCGAACGGGGCCGGGCCCCCCCGTGACGGGGGGACACCGCCGGGTCGCTGGGGGCGCGGGGGGCGCGGGGGGCGCGGGGACGCGGGGGGACGGGTGGCGAGCGAGCGGAGCGAGGGAGGTCGGTGTCCCCCCGTCACGGGGGGACCGGCTGCGTTCCGCCGACGAGCGCAGCGATGTCGGCGGTTACGCAGCCGGGGGGGTTGCCGTCACGAGGGGGGGTCACGCCAGATCGAAGCGATCGGCGTTCATGACCTGGGTCCAGGCGGACACGAAGTCGTGGATGAAGCGCTCGCGGCTGTCGTCCTGGGCGTAGAGCTCGGCGTAGGCGCGGAGGATGGAGTTGGAGCCGAAGACCAGATCGACGCGGGTCGCCGTCCACTTCACCTTGCCGGTGGCGCGGTCACGGACCTCGTAGAGGCCAGCCTGGGCGGGAGCCCAGGTGTTGTTCATGTCGGTGAGGTGGACGAAGAAGTCGTTGGTGAGGGCGCCGGGGCGGTCGGTGAAGACGCCGTGGGGGGCGCCGCCGTGGTTGGCGCCGAGGACGCGGAGGCCGCCCACGAGGACCGTCAGCTGCGGCGCCGTGAGGCCCAGGAGCTGGGCGCGGTCCAGGAGCAGCTCCTCGGGGCGGGCGCCGCCGGGGGTCTTGAGCCAGTTGCGGAAGCCGTCGTGGAGGGGCTCCAGGACCTCGAAGGACTCCGCGTCGGTCTGCTCGGCGGTGGCGTCGCCGCGGCCGGGGGCGAAGGGGACGGCGAGGGTGACGCCGGCGGCCTGGGCGGCCTCCTCGACGGCGGTGTTGCCCGCGAGGACGATGACGTCCGCGAGGCTGGCGCCGCTCTCGGCGGCGAGGGGCTCCAGGACGGCGAGGACGCGGGCGAGGCGCTGGGGCTCGTTGGCGACCCAGTCCTTCTGGGGGGCGAGGCGGATGCGGGCGCCGTTGGCGCCGCCTCGCATGTCGGAGGCGCGGAAGGTGCGGGCGCTGTCCCAGGCGGTGGCGATGCGCTCCGCGATGGAGAGGCCGCTGGCCTGGATGCGGGCCTTGAGGGCGTCCACGTCGTAGGCGGTGGGGCCGGCGGGGATGGGGTCCTGCCAGATGAGGTCCTCCTGGGGGACCTCGGGGCCGAGGTAGCGGGCTTTGGGGCCCATGTCGCGGTGGGTGAGCTTGAACCAGGCGCGGGCGAAGGTGTCGGAGAAGTAGGCGTGATCCTTGTAGAATCGCTCCGAGATCTCACGGTAGGCCGGGTCCAGCTTCATCGCCATGTCGGCGTCGGTCATGATGGGGTTGCGGCGGACGGAGGGGTCGTGGGCGTCCACGGGCATGTCCTCCTCCCGGATGTTGATGGGCTCCCACTGCCAGGCGCCAGCAGGGCTCTTCTTGAGCTCCCACTCGTAGTTGAGGAGGAGGTGGAAGTAGCCGTTGTCCCAGCGGGTGGGGTGGGTGGTCCAGGCGCCTTCGAGGCCGCTGGAGACGGTGTCGGGGCCTGCGCCGGTGCCTGCGGGGTTGATCCAGCCGAGGCCCTGGCTCTCGACGTCGGCGCCCTCGGGGTCGGGTCCGAGGCGGGAGGCGTCGCCGTTGCCGTGGCACTTGCCGACGGTGTGGCCGCCTGCGGCGAGGGCGACGGTCTCCTCGTCGTTCATGCCCATGCGGGCGAAGGTGACGCGGACGTCGTGGGCGGTGCGGAGGGGATCGGGCTGGCCGCCGACGCCCTCGGGGTTGACGTAGATGAGGCCCATCTGGACGGCGGCGAGGGGGTTTTCGAGGGAGGCGCGGTCGGCGGCGGGGTCCTCATAGCGGGAGGCGGCGAGCCACTCTCTCTCGGAGCCCCAGTAGGTGTCTTTCTCGGGGTGCCAGATGTCGGGGCGCCCGAAGGCGAAGCCGAAGGTCTTGAGGCCCATGGACTCGTAGGCGACGTTCCCGGCGAGGACGAGGAGGTCGGCCCAGCTGATGCGGTTGCCGTACTTCTTCTTGACGGGCCAGAGGAGGCGCCGGGCCTTGTCGAGGTTGACGTTATCGGGCCAGGAGTTGAGGGGGGCGAAGCGCTGGTTGCCGGTGTTGGCGCCGCCGCGGCCGTCGGCGGTGCGGTAGCTGCCGGCGGCGTGCCAGGCCATGCGGATCATGAGGCCGCCGTAGTGGCCCCAGTCGGCGGGCCACCAGGGCTGGCTCTCGGTCATGAGAGCGCGGAGGTCGGCCTTGAGGGCGGCGACGTCGAGCTTCTGGACCTCCTCGCGGTAGTTGAAGTCCGAGCCGAGGGGGTTGGTCTTCTGGTCGTGCTGGTGGAGGATGTCGAGGTTGAGGGTGTCCGGCCACCAGTCGGTGACGGCGGTCCGGGTGGTCGTGTGGCTGCCGTGCATGACGGGGCACTTGCCCTGGGGGGCGGAGGACTTGTGGCTCATGGGAGGCTCCGGGGTGGAGTGTCGCGTTGACAAATATAATGTCAAGTCAGGATGACTCAAAATCAGCGAGAGATCAGGTTGTGCGCAGGGTGGCCTGTCCGCGTATACGTCGCGCAAGGTAGCACACCCGCGTTGAGCAGGCCAGAGTGCATCAAGCGACCCGCAGGCTCCAGGCCCACACCCCGAAGGTAGACCACGCCAGCGCATAGCTCCAAGGCATTGTTTACATAGATGTGATACCCTGAGAGCATCAAGAAGCGCAGCCGTGACGGCAACCCCCCCGGCTGCGTAACGTCCTGCTCCGCTGCGCTGCGCAGGACGAACGCAGCCGGTCCCCCCCGTGGCGGGGGGGCCCCCACCGGGGGCGCGCGCCCGCGCGCGCGGGCGTTAGCAGCGGCCGGGTCCCCCCCACCCGGGGGGGGCCC
>CAUJGC010000127.1 GCA_963169075.1 Myxococcota bacterium | reverse complement strand
CCCCCGTGACGGGGGGACACCGTCCTCCCTCGCTCCGCTCGCTCGCCACCCGACCTCGCTCGCGTTGCTCGCTCGCCAGCGACCCGTCGGTGTCCCCCCGTCACGGGGGGGACCGGGGGCGTTCGTCCAATCCCGGAGGGTTGGACGTTACGCCCCCGGGGGGGTCACCGGACCTGCACCTCCTGCTCACCGTCGTTCCCTGCGGCGTCGGTGGCGCGCACCAGCACGCGCAGGCCGGGCTCGCAGCGGATGAAGCTCGACCCCGATGAAGGCGGCACATAGAGATAGCGCCCCGCCTCGATCTCTTCCATGATCAGCACCGCGCCGTTCACGGTCACGGTCACCCGCGCCAGATCGCCGTCAGGATCGCTCACGGGCGCCTCGATCCGGCTCACGACGTCCCCTTCGAAGTCCTCGGAGAGCGACGGCGCGCACATCACGTCCACCAGCCCGACCTCGGGGCCCAGCCCCGAGGCGTCCTCGCCGCAGCCCAGGGCCACACAAGCCCACACCACCCCGCTGGCCGCCCAGGCACCTCGCCAAAGCCCACGACGCATAGACACACCTCGCCTCGCCCCCTATCCTGCTCATGACGCGCGGCGCGCCTGCCGCGCCACCACCTGCTGCCCCGGATCGTGCCCGCCATGACGCCAGAACACAAGCGCCTCGCCTCGTCTGCCCGGCTCCTCCTCTCCTCCGCCGCGTGGGCCCTCCTCGCGGCCTGCGGCGAGGAGTCGCCGGAGCCGCAGCGCCAGGACATCGACGCCAGCGCGGCGGAGGACGCCGCGTTGGACGGCGCGGACGCGCCGGAGGAGGACGCCGCCGCCGACGCGGCGCCCGAGGCGCCCCCCACCGAGGTGCTCCTCCTGGACGACGCCCGCATCACCAGCGAGCAGGATCAGCCCAACTTCCAGAACGTCACCGCGGCCTTCACGCTCCCGGCGGGGCCGTGGGCTGACGCGCGCCTCGTCGTCGCGCTGCGCTCGACCTGCTACCCCTTCGAGCAGTGGCGCGACGATCCGCCGCCGGCGGGTCACAACTGGCCGGCCTCGTGCGACGCCTTCGACCGCAACTTCGAGTTCACCCTCGATGACCCGCAGGGGCCCGAGGACCCGCCTGGCATCGAGCTGGTCCGCGCCATCACGCCCTTCGGCGGCCCCATGGACTTCGAGGTGGACGTCACCGATCTGGCCAACGCGCTCCCGGGGGAGCACACCCTCCGGGCCCACATCACGACCTGGGGTGACGGCGAGGGCCGGGTGTCGGGGTCGCGGGGGGGGTGGAACGTGTCGGCGCGGCTGGTGTTGACGCCGGGGGAGGCGCCGCGCCGCGTCCTGGCGGTGATCCCGCTCTACAACGGCTCGCTGGGGGCCGACCAGGGCACGCAGCGCTTCACCTTCACCCTCCCCGAAGGCACCACCGCCGCGCGCCTGGAGTACCGCACCACCGGCCACGGCGGCGCCCAGGACAGCTCCTGCATCGGCCCCGCCGAGGAGTTCTGCGAGCGCACCCACCGCCTCCTCGTCGATGGCTCCACCTTCACCACCCTCAACCCCTGGCGCGACACCTGCGAGCCCCTCTGCACGCTGGCCACCACCGACGCGCTGGGCGGCAGCCTGGAGTATTGCGAGCAGAACCCCTGCGGGGCGATCTCCAGCGTCCGGGCGCCCCGCGCCAACTGGTGCCCCGGCGACATCACCCCGCCCTTCACGGCCCTGCCCGACGCGTGGGCCACCCCCGGCGAGCACGCCTTCGGCTTCGCCGTCGCAGGCGTCAAGCCGGGCGGCTCCTGGCGGACCTCCGCCGTCGTGTTCGCCCTGGGCGATCCCGAGTGACGGGGGGTCCGGGGGGAGCTTCCCCCCGGCCGCCGGAGGCGCCCCCATTTTATCGCGCGGTCGAATAAACGGCGGCGCGGCGCGTCCACACTCTCCAGCGAGCCAGCATCCGGGGCGCCAGCGCCTCGCCTCACCTCTGACCTACGCTGCCTTGAGAGTCCACGCCATGCCTACCCAGCGCTCCAAGCTCACCCCGGCGATCCTCCTGCTCCTCCTCCCGGCCCTCCTGGGCTCGCTGGCCTGCCTGGGGGGCGGGGGCGGGCTGGAGGCCAACCTCGACTTCGTGGATGAAGACTTCAGCCGCCCGAGCCCGCGGCCGCGCCTGGAGGGCGCCCTGGCCCAGCGCTGCGAGGCCGAGCCCACCCCGCAGCACTACCAGAAGGCCCAGGCCCTCGACTACGCCCTCTGCCTGTGCGGGGACTTTGACAACGTGGGCTCGGGGCTGACCACGCGCTCGTTCAGCCGCGTGCACGGGCTGGACGGCGGCCTGGCGCATGTGGGCATCAACGGGGGCCTGGACGTGGTGGGGCAGCTCACGGTGGAGGGCGACCTGAACGTGGCCCGGGGCCTCGACGGCGTGGGCGATCTCACCGTGGCCCGCGATCTCATCACAGGCGGCGGCGTGGACATCGTGGGCGACTGGGGCGTGGGCGGCGACGCGTGGATCGAGGGGAACCTCGACGTCGTGGGCACCCTCAGCATCCGCGAGGATCTCTACCTCTCCGGGGGCTTCAGCGCGGTGGGCGACGTCACCTACGACGAGGCCCGGCGCGGCTTCGCCTACGCGGGCGCCCCCTGCGGCTGCGGCAGCGCCCAGATCCTGGACGTGGCCGCCGAGGTCGCGTCCCGGCGCGGCAGCGCCTCCGCCGCGCTGCCCAGCGGGCTGGGTCGCCAGGACGTGACCTTGAGCGCGGGGGAGTACTTCATCGCCGACCCGGGCGATCTGGTGGGCAGCGGGCAGATCACGATCCAGGGGCGCGTCGGCCTCTTCGTGGACGGCGACATCGAGACGGTGGGCTCCCTCAACATCATGCTGGCGCCGGGCGCGGAGCTGGACCTCTGGGTGGCGGGGCGGGTCGAGACGGTGGGCAACCTCCGCTTCGCGGACCCCCGCGACGTCCACGCCCGGGCCTTCCGGCTCTTCGTGGGCGGCCCGGGGAGCGCCATCGTCAACGTCGGCGGCGCCGAGCTCTACGGCTCCATCTACGCGCCGGAGGCGGACATCGAGTACGTCGGGGACCTCACGGTCTACGGCGCCATCTTCGCCAACAACCTCCAGGGCACCGGCAGCCTGACGGTCTACTACGACACCGACGTGGCCGCCCCGGACCCCTGCGCCGAGGCCGAGCCCGAGCCCACGGGCGACCGCTGCGACGCCGACAGCGCGTGCGGCGCAGGCGAGGCGTGCGACAGCCTGGCGTATCAGTGCGGGGCGCCTCGGGAGTGTGAGTCCTCCGGGGAGTGCTCCAGCGGGCGCTTCTGCATCGAGGGTCAGTGCACGGGCCTCTGAGCGGCCCCCCCGTGACGGCAACCCCCCCGGGGGGGGTTAGGCCAGGCAAAGCCAGGGCGCAAGCCCCCCGGGCCCCCCCGCTCCGCACCCCCCCCCGCCCCCGAACCCGC
>CAUJGC010000126.1 GCA_963169075.1 Myxococcota bacterium | reverse complement strand
CCTGGTGGCTGCTGGAGGGCCAGAAGCGCCGCCCCATCACCGCGCGAGAGCTGACGGAGCACCTCTCGGCGCCGCCCGCTCCTGCGGCGCCCACCGCGCCGCAGGCCTGCGAGGCCGCAGCGGAGGAGCTGTCGCCGTCGCCGTCGCCCACCTCGAAGCCGAAGACGTGCCGCGACGCCGTCCTCGACCTCCTCGCCGCAGGCCCCCGTCCCCAACAGGAGATCCGCGCCGGCTACGCCGAGGGCACCGTCAAGGGCACCCTCTGTAAGCTGGAGCGCGAAGGCCTGGTGGAGCGCTACACCGCCCCCGTCGTCAAGAGCGGGCGCAGCTATGCCTCGACCTGGTGGCGCCTGGTCGCTGAGGGTGCGGCAGCGCCGGTGACGCCTCCCCAACCCCGGCCCCGCAACCTCCCCACCATCGCCCACCTGGTCACCGAGCACGGGTTCCGTCTGGAGGGGGTGCATGGCGACCCCGGCGCCCTGAGGGTAATCCCGCCGCGCGGGGAGGGGTACGGCACGCTGGACTTCGATGACCGTGGGACGCTGATCTGCTGCGCGTGGGAGCTGAGCGAGAGGCGGGAGCACCGTCACCGGATCATGGACCTCGCCGCAGGGATCTCCGAGGCCCAGCTGGTGACGTGGCTGCGCTGGGGTCGGGAGGCGGCGCGGTATGCGGCGGCCTGCACGGCGCGCCGCTTTGACGAACTGCTCCGAGGCGTCGGGCTGCGCCTCGGGGCGCGGATCGAAGGCATCCACCCCGCAGATCCGGAGGCTGGAGCGGTGGCGTGGGTCGAGTGGGGCGCCGGGCTCATCCTGGAGCTGACGTGGCCGGAGCCGTGGGGCTCCAGCCACAACCGCACCTACCCCGACGGCGCCACCGAGGCCGACGTGGCCGCGTGGTTGGCGCCGTGGACGGAGCGCCAGAAGAAGGCCCCGAAGAAGGCCTCAAGCTCAGGACCTCGCCTGGCCGCCATCGAGCGCGCGGTGGTTGAGTTCGGCTGCAGCCTGGAGGAGGTGCCCGACGACCCGAGCAAGCGCCTGGTGCGCTCATCAAGTCCGAGCACGCCCCTGATGGGCACCCTCGACTTCAACGACCGCGGCGAGCTGGTGTGCTGTGCCTGGGACCTCCCGTGGGCGCAGGAGCGCGCCTTCAGCCTGAGCGGCCTCAGCATCACCGAGCTGAAGGCGTGGCTTCGCAAGAGCAGGAAGCCGGTCGAGCCTGCACCCGAGCCCGCCCCGGCTCCTCCAGAGCCCACCCCGCCGCCCCTGGAGGAGCCCGCCTGGAGCGGCGCCCGCCTCATCGACCTCCTGGCCACCGCGCCTCCCGTGCCCTTCGTCGATGCGCTCCGCGACCTCGCCGGGGCTGAGAAGCGCGGCCTGATCGTCGAGCGAGACGCCACCCGGCAGGCCAAAGCCCCCGGCGCCGTGGACTGCTGGAAGATCGCTACGCCCGGCTACCTGGGCGGGCGGATCATCGTCCGGGTGGAGGAGTGGCCCGACGGCTACGACATCGTCTGCGGCGTCAAGGGCGCCAAACAACACGTCAGCAGCCGAGCGGCGGCGATGGAGATCGTCCGCGCGGAGCTGGCCAAGGGGAGGGCCTCCGCATGAGCTGGACCGCCCTCCGCAAACCAGGCGAGCAGGCGCACGCCTGGGTCGCCGTGATCGCACCCGGCGTCGAGCTGGTGCGGGTGCCGTGGGGTGGCCCGATGGAGCGCGTCTACGTCCGCGTCGATGGGGCGACCCTGGAGCCGCTTCGCATCGAGTACCCCCGCGTCCTCCGCCAGGAGCGCCTGGCCCTCCTCGTCCGCAACCTGGCCCGCTGCGGCGGGAGGTTTGAGGGCGCCTCGCTCCCCAGCGAGGACGAAGTCGAAGACGAACAAGGGAGCCTGCTATGAGCCGCCCCCGGACCCGCCCCCGGACCCACGCCGAGCTGATCAACACCCTCCACGTCCGCCCGCTGGCCTCGCACGAGCTGGCTCCGGCGGAGTGGGAGGCGCTGGAGGACCTGGAGCGCCGAGGCCTCGCCCGTGAGGTGTGGCGGCCTGGTCGGAGCTGGGTGCTCCTGCCCCAGCAACCTACCGCGCCCCTGCCTCCGGAGCCGCCTGACCCGGCGGCGGCTCCGCTGGGGGACGCCGAGGTCCTCCTCTGGAGCCTGTCCGACCCGGGTCCTCCACCGGAGCCCGCACCGCCCCCGACGCCCGCACCGTCCCCGCAGACCTCAACCACCCGCGCCCCCGAGGCGCCCACCCCAGAGGAGTACCCCATGGCCGCACTGAGCAACGCCGAGCGCAGCAAGATCATCGCGCTGCGCCAGAAGGGCAAGACCGTAACCGAGATCGCCAGCCGCACCGGCCGCAGCATGAGCTGCGTGTTCAACGCGCTGGAGCTGGCAGAGTCCAAGGGGGTCGTGTTCCCGGAGGTCTCCCGCCCCGGGCGCGCCGGAGACCCTGAGCGCGACGCCAGGATCGCCGCAGCCGTCGCCGGAGGGGCCACCCTGAAGCAGGCTGCCGAGGCTGAAGGGGTGACGACCTCCACCGCGAAGCGGGCCGTGGACAAGGCCGCAGCAGTAGCAGACAGCGCGGCGCCCCCTGTCCCGCTGTCCGAGCTGAGCCGCGCCGTTGAGGAGGTGGAGGCGTCGCCTCCGGAGGGGGGCCTGGGGGAAGCCCCCCCCGAGCCTCCGAAGGTCTCGGCGTCTGCGACGACGCCGCTCTCCCGCGAGGAGCGGCGTGCGGCGAAGGCGGCGCGAGTGGCCCCGGAGCCGTGTGGGCACGAGGCCCTCGTCGAAGCCGTCGAGCGCG
>CAUJGC010000125.1 GCA_963169075.1 Myxococcota bacterium | reverse complement strand
GGCGCCGGGGGCGGGGGTGCGGCGGTGGGGGGCGGGGCCGGCGGCGGGGGCCGGGTGGGCGTGGGGGTGGGGGGCCTCGGCGCCGGGGGCCCGGGGGAGGTCGAGGGGGACGGGGGCGCCGAGGGCGAGCCCGCCCTCCAGGGTGACGGTGAGCTTGAGCTGGAGGGGCTGGTCGCTGGTGTTGCGGAGGCGGACGGGGACCTCCCAGGCGTCTCCGAGGGTGGCGTGGGCGGGGAGGGTGGCCTCGGCGGCGAAGGGGCGGCGGGTGGTGAGGGTGGTGGCAGCGGCGGCGGGGAGGCCGCCGATGAGGGCGTCCGCGCGGACGCGCCAGGTGGCGTCGAGGTTGGGGAGGGGCACCTCGACGAGGGCGTGGCCGTCGGCGTCGAGGGTGACCTCCGGCTCCCAGAGGGCGGTCTCGCGGGCGTCGCGGCGTCGCGCCTCCAGCGCGCGGTCGGCGGCGGGGAGGGGGAAGGCGCGGGCGGGCGCCCAGCCGAGGCCCTTGAGGACGAAGGGGTAGGTCAAGAGGAGGGGCTCGCCCTGCCAGGAGGGGAAGCGGAGGTCGCGGACCACGGCGTCGAGGCAGGCGGCCTCGGGGGTGCCCTGGGCGTCGTTGGTGACCTGGGCGGCGGCGACCTGGCCGCTGGGCTCGATCCGGAGCTTCATCTGGACGGTGAGGCTGTTGCCGGTGGCGCAGCGCCCGAGGGCGCCCTGGGCCCGGTCGAAGGTGGCCTTGATCTCGCCTCTGGAGAGGCGCCCGGCGGGCTCGGCGGGCGGGGCGTCGGCGGGCGTCGGCGCGGGAGGCGCCGGGGGCGCGGCAGGCGCGCCGGGAGGGGCCTGGGGGGCGGGGTTGTCGAAGTAGGCCGGGCCGAGCTGCTGGAGGCGCGCCTGGACCTGGCGGGCGCGGGCGAAGTCCTCGGGGGAGGCGGGGGCGAGGGCGGCGGTGGCGACCTCGGGGAAGGCGGGGGCGGGGTAGAGGATGGAGCCGCGAGGGCGGGCGGTGAGGCCGGCGTCGTTGGCGTCGCGGGGCTCGACGATGTTGGCCCAGCCCATGTCGCGGTGTCCCCGGGTCATCATGAGGAGGTCCAGCGCGGCGCCGCTCTGGGGATCGCGCAGGTCCAGGGCAGGCTCCGGAGCCGGGAGGGGGCCGAGGAGATCGGGGAGGAGGAGGGCCTGGGTGGGGAGATCCGGCGCGGCGACGTCGAGGCTCGCCACGGCGTCATCGACGAGCTGGAGGGAGACGCGGCCCTGAGCGGGGCGGCCCTGGGCGTCGCGGGCGTAGACGTGGAGGCGCGCGGTGGCGCCAGGCTGGAGGGCAGCCTCCTCGGGGATGAGCTGGAGGTCGAGGTGCTGGCGCCGGTTGCGGTAGACGAGGCGCTCGGCCAGGGGGGTGAGCCAGTCATCCCAGACGGTGACGCGGACGACGCCGGGGGCGCGGTTGAAGACGTCGTCCTTGCTGCGGAGGTAGACGACGGCGGGGCGCTGGGGCTCGGCCACGACGTAGGCCACATCCAGCAGCGTCTCGCGCAGGAGGGCGGTGACGAGGACGGCGGTGGGGGCGTGGCAGCGCACGAGCGCCCGCACCGACGCCCGCTGGGCGTCGGGATCGTCGAGGATCTCCAGGTTGCAGCCCTCGGGCTGGACCGCGGGGAGGGGGAAGGTGCCCTGCCGGGGACCGGTGACGACGGCGCGGTAGCTCCGCCCGGCCTCGGGGGTGAGGGCGAAGCGGCCGCGGCCCTGGGCGGTGGTGGTGAGGGGGGCGACCTCGCGGCCCCGATCATCCTCGACGCGCCCCTCGACGGCGACGGGGGCGCCGGAGGCGTCGCGGGCCTCGAAGGCGACGCGGGAGGGGAGGCCCGCGACGAGGGCGCCGCCCTCGGGGAAGAGCTCGACCTGGAGGGCGGGGCGCGCTGGCGCGGCGGGGCCCGCGAGGGCGGCGTCGGGGGCGGCGAGGACGACGATGGGGTGGACGCCGACGACGCCGTCCTCGGCGGCGACGCGGACGCGGTAGGGGCCGCTGGGGACGCCGGGGGGGATCACGAGGTCGTTGTGGGCGACGCCGGCCTGCTGGCGGACGACCTTCTGGATCACGATCCGGCCCTGGGGATCGACGAGCTGATAGAGGAGGCCGGTGTCCTGGGGGAAGGGGCGGAGGGTGCGGACCTCGACGTCGAGGCTGCGGACCCAGATCGCCTCCAGGGGGCGATAGAGGGGCTTGTCGGTCTGGACGACGAGGCGGCGCCCGACGTGGGCGTAGAAGTAGTTGAAGAGGCGGCCGTTCAGCTCCGCGATGGCGGAGCCCTCCTGGCGCGGCGACTCTGGCGGGGCCTTGGCGGGCTCCTGGAGCGGCGGCAGCTCCAGCGGGGCAGGCTGCGGAGCCTGGGAGCGCGGCGCCGGGGCGCTGATCGGCGGCGCGGGGGCGCTGGCGGGCGGCGCGGCGAGGGTGCCGGTCTCGCCGCGCAGGAGGGCGTCCCACTGGGGGGTGCAGGCGACCAGGAGCCCGCCGAGGATCACGATCCATCCTGCCTGGGTGCTGCGCCGCCTCATCATCACCTCCTCTCTGGCCCACACTATGAGCATTACAATGGATGAGCCCCGCAGGCACACGAGGCCCCGCTTCGATAGCACAGAGCGCGAGGTGGAACCAACCCCGTCGAGGGCGTTGACGTCGGCGCCGATTTCGCATAGCGTCCCGCCCGACCGACGACGCCCCGGCGCCGCAGCGCGCCGGAGACGCGTTCGCCGCCGCCCTTCGGCCCTATCCAAGAGGAGGTCTTCATGCACCTTTACCGATCCTAC